>DBYV01000063.1:104743-117513 GCA_002310995.1 bacterium UBP6_UBA1177
AAGATCGCGGCGATACTTTACATCGTTTTCGGCTCGATGGTCATCGGTTTTATCATTTTTCCCTTCATCAGGCTTTTTTCGAAAGATAAAAACGATTTTTATGTGAAGGCGAGAAGGTATGTTTCGAACGTTTTCAAACGCTTCCTTTTCATGCTCAAAATAACCGATATCGTCGAGATGAGAGTGCCGGAAATGGAGAAGCTGCGCAACCTGAAAGGGAAAGTTATCGTCGCGAACCATCCGTCGCTCCTTGATTTTGTCTGCATGACAGCCCTTGTTCCGAACGCTAACTGCATAGTACGGGCAAATCTCACAAGAACGCCTTATGTCGGCATAATCAGCCAGATCTACATCACTAACGACGAGAATTACGACGATTTGTTCGAAGCGTGCAAAGAAGACCTGGATAACGGCAACAACGTCCTGATTTTTCCTGAAGGAACACGCACACCGCGCTTCAAAAGAAACATCTACCAGAAAGGTGCCGCGCGTATCGCCCTCCACGCCAAATGTGACGTTCTCCCTGTTTTCATCGGCGGAAGCGACAAATACGGTCTCGGCAAGCACGATCCGCTCTTTTCCTACAATCCCGTCGAAGAGTATTTTTACGATTTTCAGCTTCTTCCCGAAATAAAAAGCTCAGACTACGAAGGAATGCCTTCACCCGCCGCTGCAAAGCGCATCACCGACAAAATCGAGGAGGAGATCCTCGCCGCCGATGCCGAATACAGAAAAACCAACACCAAGTGCAGAACCTTCAATAATGTGTAAATCGGATTTTATTGAAAAAATCGTGGTAATTATTAAATAAAATCAGAGTCTTGTCATTTTTTTTTTTTTTGAATTTTTGAGTCAGAAAAATTGGCATTTTGTGTAACTAAATATATGCTTATTTGGTTTTTTTAACTTTGGAGGAAGCCATGAAAAAAGTTATGTTTCTATCAATTTTCTTTTTTTCGTTATTTGTTTTTGCAGAAGACGATGAAGAACCGAAGGTCTATTGCGAAAATGAAGCGGGACACTGCACGATTTCAAGATGGGGTCACGAGTGTTTATGCAGAACAGTGAATGGATACGCTCAAGCAAACGGAGGCGGCGGAATTCATGGTGATTACGAGGTAAGTGAAGAAGTTTGCAAATCCGATTTAGAGAGCAACTGCGGCAAAGAGAAGCCGACAGTTCGCAGCAAATGCGGCAAAAAGTTTGATTTTTGTGTTACCTATGTTTCCGAAAGTTCGCGCTGTACCGATAATCATATGAGTGAAGACGATGTGATTGCGGCAGTCGACAATGAAGACGCATGGAACGACACTAAACAAGCAGTTTATTACGGCTGTTGCGCAGCCTACAGCGCGCCTCAGTCAAAACTTGAATGCCTCCAGGAACAGTGCGGAGAGGAATTTACGGATGAATGCTGCGCTGAATGTCATATT
Organism: bacterium UBP6_UBA1177; assembly: GCA_002310995.1. Taxonomy (GTDB): domain Bacteria; phylum UBP6; class UBA1177; order UBA1177; family UBA1177; genus UBA1177. The sequence goes on from DBYV01000063.1 coordinate 106,177, forward strand.
ACTGATACGGCAGACACGGCAGATACGGCTGACACGGCAGATACAGCTGACACGGCAGACACTGTTGATACTGCTGATACTGATATCACTGATACAGCAGATACCGGCGATACTGGTGACACAGAAGTCATTTCTCCGGCACCGGAAGACGACACTGCCGATAGTGCTGACACAGATGAAGTTGATGCTGCAAATACTGATGCTGATGATACCGCAAATACCGAAGCTCCGAAGGACGGTTCTGTTCCGGCAGAAGATACAACAGACGGTGATAAAAAAGAAGAAAGCAAATCAGACGGCTGTTCGATTCTGTTCATCTGATTTAAAATCCGTGAAATAATTTCTTTTTTATTTTCAAAAAAACTGTCGAAATTTTCTAAAATTTGAGTATATTTACCGCGTTTTTGTTTTTTTAACGAAGAGCTGAACTGTGATCAAGATTGAAAAATTAAGATTTTATTACGAAAACGATAAGGTTTTTGTTACCGAACATGCCGCGGAACTATTACCCCGATAAAAAACTTTGGAGCGAAGATTTTAGGCAAAGGTTGGAGAAATAGGATGAAATGTTTGGTATGCAAAGCGGAAGAAATGAGTGAGAGCACCAGCACTTATTTTACTCAGGTCGATAACTGCTATGTTATCATTGAAAATGTTCCATGTTTTAAGTGCAGGCAGTGCGGAGCAGTCGTTTACCCGATGTCCGTTCAGGAAACGATAGATGACATTTTGGAAAAAGTCAGAAACATTGCAAGCAAAATCTTTATCATGGACTATTCCAAAGTGGCATAATTTTCTTGTAAAAATTCGTAAATAAAATCAAATTGTTATCTTTGAGGGGTCTTTAGCGGCAATGTTTGGTAATGCAAAAGAATATATCGATTTTCTGAAATCGGTTCAGTTTGATTTTTCAGCTTTCGAGTTTGTCCGCGAAAAACCGCGCAAAGTTGTAATAAGTGTAGGAAAATCGGCTGGTTATATGTATGAAAAGTTCGCTTTGCGCTATCCGGAAACGGCTGTTTTACCTGCATTTGCTGTGCTTCCAGAAGGAATAGCTTGGAGTGTCCCCGAAAATGTCGAAACTTTCTTTTCAAGCCATCCGCACCTTACTGAAAAGAGTTTCGAGGCGGCAGAAAAACTTATAAAGTTCATAAAAAAGCATGAGCCCGAAAATGTTATTGTTCTTTTGAGCGGCGGAAGTTCGGCTCTGATCGAAAAAAGTGATAACGAAAAAGAGTCAGTGGAGCTCAACGAAAAACTGCTCAAAAGCGGCCTTCCGATAACTGAAATCAATAAAAAAAGAAGTGAATGTTCGCTAATTAAGAACGGAAAACTCGCAGGAATGTTCGGAAAAACTGATTTTTATGTTTTTGTTGCAAGCGATATTCCGTTTGACGGCGGTGAAAAATGTGTCGGAAGCATGCCTTTTTTCAGGGAAGACCTTAAAAACACCTATCTTTTCAAGTGCGCCGACAGCGATTTGCTGCATGACACGCTTTTGAAAAATCTGCCCGAAAATACCGAATCATTCAGGCGTTTTACCGGAAGCGTAGATGAATTGAAAAATCTCGTTCTCAGCCGCATCGAAGCTGGTGCAGAAGCTGTTCTTGTTACTGGCGAGCCTCTTTTGAAAATTGATGCAAAAAATGCCGGAACCGGCGGCAGAATGAGCCATTTTGCTCTTACGATGCTTCCGTTTCTGCAAAAAGGAATGAAACTTTGCGCCCTTTCTTCTGACGGAATCGACGGAAACTCGCCGTTTGCCGGAGCAGTGGTAGAAGGCGGTTTGAAAACTATACCTGAAAACGAAATGTCATCTGTGCTTGAAAGCTATAATTCGGCTTGCTTGCTTGATAAATACGGGCTAATGATAAAAAGCGGCTATACAGGGCTCAATCTCAACGATTTCGTTGTTTTTCTGAGAAAAAACAGAGCTTAGAAGCGCTATTTTCCACTTTCTATTTTTTCAAGATACTTGATTCCGCTAATTGAAAAAGCGATTGGCCTATAGTCTTCAGACAATCTTGATTTTAACAGCGAATAGAAAAACGGCACGACAAAAATGTACGGTACAGAGGAGAAAAGGAACATCATAAATAGATTTTTCGGCTTGTTTTTCATGTTTTCATCGTCGCAGGTGAACATGGAGCAGTTGTAAAGAAGCGAGGAAACAAGGGAAAAACCGGAAAAATATGGGACGATGAACCATATGATGAGTGAAAGAACCAAAAATACCGAAGCATAAAGCTGGAATATCATTTCAATGTTGTTTGCTCCGGCGATGAATCCTATCATTGTTATGATTGCCGAAATCAGATATATGCAGACAATTTCGCCAAAGAAACAGGCGCACTGCTGTTTATGGGAAATTTCACGCCATTGTTCGTTTCCGACAAGAAGAATTCCCTCTTCTTTTGATATTTCATCAAGGCTGATTCCGCCAATATTTGAGATATTGGTCATAGTAACATCGGAAGTTAGAAGACTTCTTTCAATAATATCAATAACTTCTTCTGTGAAGTCAGATTTTGAAGACTCTTTTCTTGTTTGAGGTTTCGAACTATGCGGAATTTTTCTTCCGCAACCTTTGCAGTAGTAGAAATTGTTATTTAAGGTTTTACAGTGCGGGCACGTCGTCATTTGCCTTCCTTTTCGTTGCCGGAGATGTTTACCGGTTCGTGTTTAAGAGCTTTCGATATGATTTTGTCTGCTTCAGACTTGTTCATTGCCGTTTTTTGCGGAAGGAACCAGAGATCAATCAGTATTTTGTCGTTTTTTACCCCTTTAATATACCTGCCGTCAAAAGAGAGAAGGGGGTCTTTTTCGATTTTGCTTTCGACATTTTTAATTGCGTCGTGTATGAAAATGGCTTCTTTGATATTTTTAGCGATGATGTTTTCGTAAAGCTCACCTGTGTATGCAATCTCGTATGCGATATTCGGAATACGGATGAAGTAAAGCATTTTGCTGCCTTCGAATTTTGCGCGGTAAAACTTTTCTGCCTGATTGAACACTGGCTTGAAATCTTTTGAATTTTCAAGTGAATTCAAAACCATGTTTGTAAGTTTGTTCATGTTTATGAAAAATGTGAGCGATATCGAAAGATCAAACTTGTCGGCTCCCAAAACAAGATTATCGACGACTTTTCTTTTGAACGGAAGCCCCATCAGCTTCATTTCGAGGTAATCCAGACTCATAAACTGCGAATTTGCGGAAGCAGAAATTTTGCCGGAATGAAGTATTTCCATTAAATCTTCTCCGAGTCTTTCTTCTCCTTTTTCATCAGCGTAAGCAAAGTTGGGAACAACCTGCAAAAACATGAAATCATTCAGCGTTTCTATCACGACATGACTGCTTTTGAGAGCCTTGCCGATAATTTCGTCAATCTTTTTTTCCTGAATGTTCCCTTTCGATGCCTTGATAAGTTCATCGTAATTCGCGGGGAGTTCCACCACTGGAGCAATGGGAAGCTGCCTTATTTCGAGATTGTCGGGAAGCGGTTCCTGAGCAGAAAGAAGCGTTACGAAAAAGAGAAAAAAGAATAAAAAAGATATTTTTTTCACGGTTACCTCCACAAAAATCATGAGATTTTATTTTTCCTGAATGAAGTGTCAACAACAAATGTTTTTGGGAGAAAATACAAGGAAAAAAGCTTCGCTCTGCTATTCACACGGTATTCTTGAGCAGGTTCCGTTTTCTGAACTGTCGGATGACGGCTTGCAGGTGTAGTTTGCCGGACAGTCGGACGGTTTTGAGCACTCCTTTCTGCCGCAGTAATTGCCTAAACCGCTTGATCTGCAGATCATACCTTCGCTGCATTCTTCATTAGCGGTACATCTTCTCATGCAGTAACCTGAAGATCCGGCTTTAACGCATTCAACCGCCTCATCCGTATTTGCACCCGGACAATCCGATGTGTATGAGCAGCCGTGGCACTGACCCGACGGAAGGCTTGGCGAGGTACATGTCAAAGATCCGCCGCAGTCGGAATTTTCTGCGCAGAAGAATGTCGGGTCATTCGTGTTAGTGCAGTATTTGTTTTTGCAGACAAAGCCAGTCGGACAGGTTTGTGTTTTAGGAACGCATGTTCCGTCTTTTTCAACGGTTCCTTCGTCGCAGACGCAGGTCGGAACACCGAGTTTTATTTCGCATTTTGTTCTGTTTGTATCTTTGCACGGATTGGGCGAGCAGCTTGAAATACACTCTCCGTTTATGCAGGCTTCACCGGTATTCGGGCAGGTTCCGTGCGGATTTGAGAACAAGCAGGCCGTTTCATGGCAGGCAAGTCTCTGGCACATTCCGCCATTCTCTCCGACTTTGCAGACGGTTCCGCCGAAGCAGTCTTCGTCGGTTGAACATTTTTTCTGACCGCAGTAGCCGGTTGAATAGCACTTTCCGTAAGGACAGTCGTTGTCGCTGTCGCACATCAGGGCGCATGTTCCGAAATCCTCCATACACTGAGTGTTGCCAGGGCAGTCGGAATTTGCAGAGCAGCCAGAGCATACTCCGCCGGCCGCACCTGGAGCCGAGCATATTGCGTTTCCGCCGAATTCGCGGCAGTCGCTGTCTTTTATGCACTGCTCGTTGCTTAAATCCTGAGGAAGGCAGTATCCGCCGAGGCACTGCATGTTGTCCGGGCAGACATCGTAAACTATTTCATTGCATTTTCCTTCTGAATCTTCTTCGTAGCCTGTATTGCATTCGCAGTGATAACCGGCTTCGCTTGAATCGGGGACACAGGTGTTTTTGTTAAGTCCGGGGTTGTGGGACTGACTGCAAGGCGTTGTCTTGCACGGGTTGTCTGCGCTCATTACGCATTCGTCGCCGGATATTTCGTAACCGGTTTCGCATTTGCATGTTCCGTTTACATTCGTCGAATTTTTCGGGCAGCACTTTCCATTGCTCATCTGAAGAGGGTCTTCGCACTGGCAGAAAGCTTCATCGTTTTTTGTGGTGCAGGTACTGTTTTCAGGGCATGTGTATCCTGAACAGCGGTCTGTTATGCAGGTTCCCTGCTGGCAGATCTGGCCTTTCGGACAGTAGCCGTTAAGACCTTCGACCTTATTTTCGGTGCATGCAGCTACGCATTTTCCAGGTTCTTCTTCAGGTTCGACATAGTAAGTGTCGCACTGGCATTTTCCGTTTTTATTCGATGAGTGAGCCGGGCAGCAGATACCTCCGTCGGAGTAGTAAGAAGCATCACATTCGCAAGTGTATGATGTGCCTTCATTTTCCGGCATGCATCTTGATTTGTGTGCGGCGCGGTTTTCCTCGGTGTCGCACGGATTCGGCGAGCAGATTCCGCTCTCAGCCGTATCGGAATCGTCTTTTTCGGTATCGCTGTCGGTTACGGCTTCCTGAGTGTCAGAATCATCCTTTTGGTCAGTGTCGGAGACATCGGCAGCGTCCGAATCGTCCGTTGTATCGACATCGGTTTCGTCAATTTTGTCTGAATCATCTTTTTCCTTGCTGCCTGAACTTCCGCATGAACATACAAAGCAGAAAAGCATCGCGAGAAGTAGAAGAGAGAATTTTTTCATTATTTGCCTCCATTAATATTTTTAACAAAATCAGCAACTTGATTAACTGCATTCTGAACTTTGGTGCTATCGGGTCCTTCAGCCATGACGCGCATTACAGGCTCGGTTCCGCTGTATCTGACGAGCATTCTGCCGCCTTCAAGCAGTGCTTCCTGCGATTTTATCAGTTCGCACAGTCCAGGGATTTCTTCAATCGGGGTTTTTTCCATGACTTTGACTTTTGCCTGAATCTGCGGGTAAAGCTCGATTTCGTCGGCAAGTTCCGAGAGTTTTCTGCCGCTTTCAGAGAGGATTTTGAGGATCATAAGCGATGCGACGATGCCATCCCCTGTCGGATTTATCTCTTTTATGATGAGGTGCCCGCTGTTTTCTCCGGCGAGACTAAGCCCTTTTTCATTTATCCTTTCGACGAGGTATCTGTCGCCGACATTTGTTCTTTCAAGGTTTATTCCGCAGTTTGCAAGGTGCTTTTCAAGCCCTGCGTTGCTCATAACTGTGACAGCTACTGTGTTGTGCGCCAGTTTGCCGTTTTTATTGAGATATTTTGCAATGATTCCGATGATTTTGTCACCGTCAACAACGCGTCCGAGCTCGTCTACTGTGATAAGTCTGTCGCCGTCTCCGTCGTAGGCAAAACCGGCAAAGCATTTGTGTTCAAGTATCTTCGGAGCGAGGTTTTCGGGATGGAGCGCGCCGCAGTTGTCGTTTATGTTGACGCCGTTTGCTTCTGTGAAAAAGAAGAATTTTTCCATTTTGCCGAAAGATGCGAATATTTTTTTCGCGATTTTCGCAGTCGCGCCGTTTGCGCAGTCGATGCAGAGTCTTACATCGGAATCTTTCAGCGATTCGAATGCTTTGACTATCCTTGAAACGTAGTCGAATTCAGGATTTTCTGCGATTTTTGCGGTTCCGACATCTTTTCCTGTCGGGTTGTCGGCTTTGTTTCCATCAAAAAACAGCGCTTCGATCTCAAGTTCCTGCTCGTCGTTCAGTTTTTCCCCTTTTGAATTGAAAATTTTGATCCCGTTGTCTTCAAAAGGGTTGTGACTTGCCGAAATCACAATGCCGAAATCGCATTTGTTGGTTCTGACGAAATCGCTTACAAGCGGAGTCGAAACCACTTTGAGGTCAGTCACATTGCCGCCTGCGCTCATGATTCCGGCTGAAACCGCGGCACTCAGCATTTCCGAAGAAATACGTGTGTCGGTTCCGATCGCAGCTTCAATCTTTTTCGCCGGATCTTTCTTCTGGAACCAGCGCGTTACCGCTTTTCCTACTTTTACCGCCGATTCGGGCGTAAGCGGATAAACATTTGCCGTTGTTCTTATTCCGTCTGTTCCGAAAATCTGTTTTTTTGCCATTTTTTGCCTCGCTATCTTTCATAAACTTTTGAAATTTCTAAGTAAAATTCGTCTATTGTTCCTTCTTCTATTCTTTTTCGCGCTTCTGCGACTAAATCGAGGTAGAAGTGAAGATTGTGGATTGAATTGAGGATCGGGGAAAGGTATTCGCCAGCTTTGTAAAGGTGACGCAAATATGCGCGGCTGAAATTGCGGCATGTGTAGCAGCTGCATTTCTCGTCAACCGGCTTTGTGTCACGCTCAAATTCGGCGCGTTTGATGTTCATTGTGCCGTTTCTTGTGAAAAGCTGACCGTTTCTTGCGTTACGCGTCGGCATTACGCAGTCAAACATATCGACACCTTCCAAAATCCCTTTGATTATGTCTCTCGGAGTGCCTACACCCATGAGATATCGCGGTTTGTCAGCCGGAAGAAGGTGCGGAATCTCTTCAAGAGTTTTGTACATTTCCTCTTTTTCTTCTCCGACGCTGAGTCCCCCGATCGAAAAGCCGTCAAAAGGCATAGCCGTCATTTCTTCAAGGTGCTTTATTCTAAGATCAATGTCGGTTCCGCCCTGAGTTATGCCGAAAAGAGCGTTGTCACTTTTTCTCGCTTCAAGGCATCTTGCAGCCCAGCGGGTAGTGCGTTCCATCGAATCGATCATGTATTCGCGGGAGCAGGGGAGTGCCGGACATTCGTCGAAAGCCATCATTATGTCGCTTCCCAGAGCCTCTTGGATTTCAATCGAGATTTCGGGCGAAATGAAGCGTTTCGAGCCGTCGAGATGGCTGCTGAAATAAACCCCTTCCTCCTTGATTTTACGCAATGGACCAAGGCTGAAAACCTGGAATCCGCCGCTGTCGGTGAGTATCGGATGGTTCCACTTCATCATGTTGTGAAGCGAGCCGAAAGTTTCTTTTATAAGCTGGTGTCCGGGACGGAGAAAAAGGTGGTAAGTGTTGCCTAAAATTATCTGTGCGCCTAAATTTTCAAGCTGTTCCGGCAGGACTGCTTTTACTGTTCCCTGAGTTCCTACCGGCATAAAGATCGGAGTCTGGATTTCCCCGTGCGGAGTTGTGATGACGCCGCGTCTTGATTTGCCGCACTCTTTTAAAACTTTGAATGAAATCATTGTGTTACCTTCTTTTCCCTTGCTCCGAAGAGGATTGTGCCGAGTCTCACGATTGTAGCCCCTTCTTCGATCGCGACATCGAAATCTTCCGACATTCCCATCGAAAGTTCATTGAAAATTTCGGGGTCGGCGCCGCATTTTTCGATGACTTCTGCCCTGAGATCGAAAAGTTTTCTGTGGAAAGGACGGAGTTTCTCAGCTTCGATAAAAGGCGGAATACTCATGAGTCCGCAGACTTTTATATGTTTCAACTCTTTGATTTTGTTGTATAAATCGCAGACTTCGTCAGGGTCGCAGCCCCCTTTTTGTGGCTCTCTTCCGACATTTACCTGAAGCAGAATCCGAACCAGCGGAATTTCTTTTTTTACAGCCTGTTTTTCGATTTCTTCGGCAAGCTCGAATGAATCGACTGTATGGATCATAAACGCTTTGTCAACGATGTATTTCACCTTGTTTTTCTGCAGGTGACCGATGAAGTGCCAGATGATGCCGTGGTCTTTGAGCTCTTCGAATTTATCAACAAATTCCTGCACATAGTTTTCTCCGAATTCGCGCAGTCCGACTCTGTGGAAGGCTATGATGTCTTCAACGGGTTTTGTCTTTGAAACTGCCACGAGTCTTACTCCGCGGCTGTCGCGCCCCGCTATTTCGGCGGCTGCATGGATCGCCGCATACACTTTTTTTACAAGTTCAATCTTTTCTTCCATGACTATTCTCCCTTTTTCCATGCGAGAACAAAGCGTTCCTGCTCGTCTGTTTCGGGCGATTTGTAGGCTAAATATGCAGGATCGACACCTATGCTTCGCAGACTGAAAATCTCGTCGATGACCGAGCCGCGGTTTGCCATTCCGTGACGCATAAGCCAACAGCCGACAACTGTTGCAGTTCTACCCAAACCGCCCCAGCAGTGGATGTAAATCGGAATTTTCTTTGCGTGCAGCATATCGATTTCGTCAAGGATCTGCTTCATGAGTTCTATACTCGGCACTGTTTTATCGGGAATAGAAAAACGCCTTACCAAACCGCCTTCGATCTCGGCTGTATTGCTGTTTCTAAGGAAAATCCTGAAAAAATCCCAATAATTTTCGTTGTATCCTTTGTCGCTGCGCGCCATTTCACCTTCTTCCTGGAGGTTGATGAAGGCACGGATTCCTTCATCGAAAAGGGAGCGAAGCCTCAGTTTTGCGGTGAAATCCTCGTAACTGCCGGGAAACGGACCAGCCATTATCTCGCCTGGAACGACCCAGTAACTGTTTTTTATCACTTTTGATGCCATAAAAACCTCGCTTGCTGTAAAAAACTGAAAAAATCTGTGATTTATACAAAAAAGAGAGGAAAAGACAAATTATCGGCGGCCGATAATTTATCGTTATTATCGATTCGTGCCGTCGGCATAACGTTATAACGGTATCACGAACGATACTGATTTCCGGCGCGTCGAACCTTAACGACAAAATCTGGCGGCGCCGACAAGAACGAAAAGTCAAGCGGCGCGGCAAAGGTGTCTTGTTTTTTTCTTAAGTCTTTTTATAATAATTTGTTTATTAGTTTTTTTAGGAGGCAGATATGAAACTGTTTAAAGTTTTGGTTCTTGTTTGTTTGTTCTTTTTCTTGATCGGCTGTGAAGAAGGTGCAACAAGGTTTGTTCCTGCTGATGAGACAGATGACGGTAGTTCTGAAGTAGTTGATGATGATTCCGTTGACACCGATTCAACAGACACGACAGATACCTCAGATACGTCAGACACATCAGATACGTCCGATACATCAGATACATCCGATACTTCAGACACATCTGATACATCAGATACGTCCGATACCTCAGACACATCAGACACGTCAGACACTTCGGATACGTCCGATACTTCTGACACATCAGACACTTCGGATACGTCCGATACATCAGATACTTCTGATACTTCTGACACATCAGACACTGCTGACACCGCAGATACGTCAGATACATCGGACACGGCAGACACTGCGGATACGTCAGATACAGCTGATAGCTCAGATACCGGGATTGATCCGAACAGTGATGAAGGAAAATGCAATGCGGCAGGCGGAACATGGGATTCTTTGGCGCAAAACTGTTATGTAACAGTTGGTTGCGATGATAAACCCGCAAATTCCGAATGGAACGGCGATTCGAGTTACAAGGTCTACTACGATGTAAATACTGAAACATGGAATCCTGTGGTTTATGCAACAGAGTACGGTGACGGCGAACCGCAGCCCTGCCAGTATGTCTGCAAAGAGAATTACGGTCCGATAAACAATCAGTGCAAACCGTTTTGTTCGGCTAAATTCAACGGAACTGATTCTATGATTACAATCGCCTCAGAGGATGCGCCGAGCATTGTAGGCTTGGAAAGCTGGACGATCGAAGCATGGATAAAGCAATCCGCAGAAAATCTGCCGACCTACTCAATCTATCCCATACTCAGGAAAGGAACCAGCACAAGTAATCCTGAATATCTTCTTAGCGGATATTATAACGGAAGTCAGGGTAACGGTTACGGTTTGACGGCTTCAACTTGTTATTCCTACCAGCAATACGGTAATCCAAAAAACTATCAGGTCAATGCGACATTAGATACATTTCCGGAAGGCTGGAGTCATGTCGCCATGGTTTATAATCAGGAAACCAATCAATACGGTGGAGGCGGCGGATGGACAACCTACAAACTGACGGTGTTCATAAACGGCAATTTGGCTAAGACGGGTAATTACAGCGGAGCTCCGACTTTTGTTCCGAACAATGAGCCGCTTGTTTTTGGAGCCAGAAACTCTGACAGATATTTTACCGGTTTGATTGATTCAATCAGAATTTCGGATACTGCGCTTTACACTGAAAATTTTGAGCCTGCGAAGCTTTCCGCTGATGACAGCACTATTGCTTTCTGGGACTTCAGCAACAATGCAAACGATTCTGTATCAGGCATTATCGGTACTCCTACAAGTATAGAATATTCCGCTGACTGCAAAGAGTAGTTTCGTCTCAACACTTTGTTCCCGCTCCTAAATAAAAACTATACAAATTTTTTGAAAAACCTATAATAATGTGTTTGCGAGTTTTTTAGAGGAGGCAGATATGAAACTGTTTAAGGTTTTTTCTTTGGTTTGCTTGTTCTTTTTTTTCATCGGTTGCGAAGAGAGTGCGCAGAGACTGGTTCCTGATGACGAGAAAGATGACGGCAGTTCAGAAGTAATTGATGATTCAGATTCTGTTGATACCGATTCAACAGACACGACTGATACTTCAGACACGACTGATACATCGGATACGACCGATACTTCAGACACGACTGATACATCGGATAC
>DBYV01000063.1:117584-119223 GCA_002310995.1 bacterium UBP6_UBA1177
ACTGATACATCGGATACGTCAGACACGTCCGATACATCAGATACTGATACTCCAGCAACAGACGAGCAAAAATGCGTCGCGGCAGGCGGAACATGGGATGAGTTTGAAGAAGATGAACTCAAAAAATGCTACAAAATTGTAGATTGCGATCCAAAACCTGAAAACACCGAATGGATAGGCGAACAGAGCTGGGTTGAATACTACAATGTGGAAGATGAGCAGTGGACGAATTTCGGACAGAACTACAACACGGAATACAACGATTCCGGTGAGCCTAAAATCTGCCAGTATGTGTGTGCAGCAAATACTGTCCGTGAAGACAACGAGTGCAAACCGCTTTGTTCAGCAGTTTTCAACGGTGAATCGTCAAGAATCGAAGTTGCAGACAACGATTTGTTGAATCCCGGTTCAGACTCATGGACTATTGAAGCCTGGATCAAGCAGGATGAGGGAGATTTGACTTCCGATTATGCTCCTATTCTTCGCAAAGGAACTTCTGAAAATCCTTCTTATGTTTTGATGGGATACAGGAAGCAGACAACAGGATGGGGCAGCAATTCTACCACCACCTATACAGTTACAGGTGCAACAACGTATAAATCTGTTATGGGAAGCACTACGGAAAATCTTCAGGTTGACGGGACATTCAATGAATTTTCCGGCGGCTGGACTCATGTTGCTCTGGTTCACAACAAAAAGGTGGAGGGGAATATTATTCAATCAATAACTTATAAAATCACTCTATATGTGAACGGCAAACAAGTAAATTCAAAAACGTATGTACCCAAGACGACAATGAATCTGCTGGAAGTCAACGAACCTCTTATTATCGGTGCAAACCTTTATAGTTCCTGGACTGTCAGCAAAAAATATTTCAAAGGTTTGATTGATTCGATCAGAATTTCAGGCAGTGAGAGATATACGGCAGATTTCACTCCCTCGCAACTTAGTGCTGATGGTGACACGATTGCTTTATGGGAGTTCAACAACAATTTTAATGAAACAAAAAACGATCTTGAAAACACACCGACAAATGTAACTTTTTCGACTGACTGCGCGTTTTAGTTAAGTTTTTATATCAACTTTTTTAGGAGGCCTTTCAATGCAGATCACATCTAAACTTGCTGAGCTTAGAGCTTTGATGAAGACAAAAAAAATCGCGGCTTACATTATTCCTAGCGCAGATCCGCACCAGAGTGAATATGTTGCGCCGCGCTGGAAATCAAGAGCGTGGATAAGCGGTTTCACAGGCTCTGCCGGAACAGTTGTCGTAACGGCTAAAAAAGCGGGACTCTGGACTGACGGAAGATACTTCCTTCAGGCTGAAAACCAGCTTAAAGACAGCACGATAACTCTTTTCAAAGCGGGACTTCCCGAAACTCCGAGCTACACCGACTGGATCGGCGGCGAACTCAAAAAAGGCGAAGTCGTAAGTTTTGACGCGTCTGTAATGTCGATCAACGATGTCGACGATCTGAAAAAGACTTTTGAACCGAAAGGGATAAAAGTTGCTTCCAGCGAAGACCTTATTGATAAAATCTGGAAAGACAGACCTGCTTTCCCGAGCGGAAAAGGTTTCCTTCACCCGGTAAAATACGCAGGTATCGGCAGAAAGGAAAAATTTGAAAACATCAGAAAG
>DBYV01000006.1:0-440 GCA_002310995.1 bacterium UBP6_UBA1177
GACTTCCTCGGCAGAGTTTTCATCAATAAAGGCGACAAAGTCATCGTCGAGTTCCCGAGCTACCTCGGCGCACTCCAGGCTTTCAACGCTTTCGGCGCAGAGCCGGTCGGCATTCCTTCCGATGATCACGGTATGGATCCGAAACTCCTCGAAGCAAAACTTGCTGAACTTCAGGCAAAAGGCGAACAGGTTAAATTTATGTATATCATTCCTGATTTCCAGAACCCGTCAGGCGTTACGATGCCGGAATTCAGAAGAAAAGAGATTATCGAGATCGCTCACAAATATCACGTTCTCATCGTTGAGGACAGCCCCTACAGAGAACTTCGTTTCGAGGGCGAGGCTCAGCCCACGATCTATCAGCTTGACGAAGAGGGTACGACCATCACACTCGGAACCTTCTCGAAGATTTTCGTTCCGGGATTCAGAATCGGCTGGGT
>DBYV01000006.1:537-15429 GCA_002310995.1 bacterium UBP6_UBA1177
AAACTCGGCGACATCATCAAACTTTACAAACACAAAAAAGACCTCATGATGGACTGCTTCGAAAAATACCTTCCGGAAGGCGTAAAATGGACGAACCCCGAAGGCGGACTCTTCCTTTTCGTTTACCTTCCTGAGCACATGGATGCTGAGAAACTTTTCAAAATCGCAATCGCAAACAAGGTCGCATTCGTTCTCGGAACAGTTTTCTACTGCGACGGCAGCGGCAAGAACACTCTCAGAATCAACTTCTCCTACTGCTCGGACGAACAGATCGTAGAAGGCGTAAAGAGACTCGGTCAGGCTATCAGAGAATACAAAGACTAATAAAATCAATTAGTTCTTCGTTTTTATCGGGCTTCCTTCGGGAAGCCCTTTTTTTATTCCTGTTTGTTTTCAGAAAGATTCTGTTTCGAAAGTTTGTTGCTTCCGGCAACCATCTTGAATTCATACATGCGGCAGTCGAGGTTGCCGTTTCTGAAAGGAACTCTTTTTGTCGTTGCAAGCCCGATGAAACGCGGCATTTTGAGGTCACTAGTCAGGAAACACGCGTTCCAGCCGGCGAAGTTGCGTTTCAGCAGATCCCCGATTTTCGGGTAGAGTTTGCGCATTTCGTCAAGTTCTCCCATGCGCTCGCCGTAGGGCAGGTTTGCGATCATTACACCCGATTCGGCTGGTGCCGTTATGTCGAGAATATTCGCCTTTTTGAGCTTTATCATATCGGCAAGGCCTGCATTTTCAAGATTGTTTCTGGCAGCTTCTATCGCCAGAGCCGATACATCGCTTCCGAAAATCGGCAGGTCTGCGTCGTCAAGTTCGTTTTCAATAGCTTCCTGCAGTATTGAGTTCCAAAGCGCGGGATCATAGTTTTTCAGCCTTTCGAATGCGAATTTTCTCGAACTTCCGGGAGCTATGTTGAGCGATATCCTTGCCGCTTCGATGAGAAAGGTTCCGCTTCCGCACATCGGATCAAGCAGAGGAATTCCGGGTTCCCAGCCGGAAAGAAATAGTAGACCGCAGGCAAGGTTTTCCCTAATAGGCGCGATATTTGTTTTTTCTCTGAAACCGCGTTTGAAAAGCGCTTCTCCGCTTGTGTCGATGAATATTATCAACTGGTTTTCGTCAAGAAACCCTCTGATGCGCATATCTGGTGAGTGTGGTTCTACATTGGGTCGGATACCGTCCGTTTTACGGAACTTGTCGCAGATTGCATCTTTTATTTTAAGCGCCGCAAAGTTAAGACTTTTGAGCGGGCAGTTTGTTGCAACAACATCAACTCTGAAATTTTGTTTTACGGAAAACCATTCATTCCACTCTATCGAAAAAGCGGTGTCGTAAATATCCTGCTCTGTCCGGTAAACTTTTGAAGCGAGTGCGAGATAGACTCTTCCTGCAGTGTGTAAATAGAGATTAGCTTTGTAGCAAATGTCGATGCCGCCGGAAAAATGAACTCCGCCGTCGGTTATTTTGACATTCGATGCACCCATTCTTGAAAGTTCAAGCGATAGTGGAATTTCCAAGCCTCTCGGGGCAGATGCAAAAAATTTGTATTGTTCCATTTCAACACCAGGTAAATATTATTTTTCTTTGTTCAAAATTTCAGGATCTACTTCATAGACATAAAAGAAGGGCAGTTTCTTTTTCAGCGTCATTCCTTTAGGCGGATTTTTTCTCATCTTACGCAGTTCGTCTTTCGGTATGTAAAAACGGGAAACGCTTGCGGGCATACTTGCGGGAATGAGAAAAATTCCGGGTTTTTTTATGTTTTTAAGCGACCTGATGTGTTTGTAGTTATTGTTTTTGTAACCAGAATAGTAGGAAATTCTTCTTCCTGTATTTTTGTCGGCAAGATAAATCTGCGTATCAGGATAGTCTTGAAGCAGTGCTTCTACCGAAGTTTTCTGGGAGATTCTGCGATTTTTGAATTTTATACTATCTTCCTCTGAAAAGGCTATGTTGCTTATGAAAATTGTGAGGAAAATAACGATTGCAGCTATTTGTGCTGCCATGTTACCCTTAAGCATCCTGCTGATGAAAATTCCGTAAATCGCACATATTGGAAGGATGAAAATTGTCACGTATCTGATGTTTCTTATCAAAGTTGTGTAGGGTGAAAGACTCGTCGGAGCGAATGTCATGAAGAGGAAGTAGGAGATGAACCAGATGAAAAATAGTGTTTCTTTTCCCGCTTTTTTCGAGAAGATTCCGACTATGCATGCAAGAACTGATGCTACAATAAAGTATCCGTTGAGACCGAACATTTTCCAGTTTGCAAAGTCGCCTTCTGTAAACATGGTTCGAATGTAAAAGAAAAGATCTTTCGGGTCGACATCAAACATGCTGTCAGTATATTCGACACTTTGTTTGCTTACTACGATGTGGTGAAAAAAATCTCCGTGAACTTTAAGATAAACCAGCCCCTGAACCGCGGGAAGAACAAGAGAGCAGATGGCTGCAAGAGCGATCCATGTCACGGTTTTTTTGTTGAAGCCTTTTCTGTACCAGACATAAAAAGATGCGAGCGGAGCTATAAAAAGCCCTGTTGTTCTTGTAAAAAATATTCCTCCGATTGCGAAGCCGCCAAGAATAAACCAACCGATTTTTTCACTTTTTATTCCGTGCTGGAAGGAATATACGGTGAGCAGTGTGAAGAATTCTATAGACGGTGCGACCTGAAGAAAGTTTCCATAAATCAGAATTATCGGGCAAGAAAGGTATAGCAGTGTCGCGATAGAAGCTGTGAGTTTGTCGGTTTCTTCGAGGACTATTTTGTATGCAAGCCAGACATTCGAAATACCGTATATAAACGTCGGAGCTATTGAAGTGATGTCGTTTACACCGAAGATTTTGTAAAGCAAAGCCACAGGAAGATAGACAGCCCAGCGGATGTCAAAAACGAAATTCGCCGTGAAATCGCCGTTTGCAAATTTGTGCGCAAGAAGAGTGTAGGAGAGATCGTCGCCTTCGGATATTCCCATGAAAGTCATAAGTCTAAGGATAAAGGCTGTAAGCATAAAGATATAAACAGGATTAAATGATGAATTTTCAAATTTTTCTGTAAGTTTGTTTGTACTCATATTCCCACCAATTTTTAAAAGCTCAAACGCCGCACTATATAAAGAAAAATCTCAAAAAACAAGAGATTTTGGGAGATTGCGGGAGATGTCTTGACAAAAAAATCAAATACTCGTTAAATTCCGCGTTTTTTTGTTAATTAAACTTAAGGAAAAAAGATGTTTACGCACATTTTGGTCCGTTACGACGAGATCGCTTTAAAAAAACGCAACCGCGCATGGTTCGAGGATCTGCTTTTAAGCAACATCAGATCGAGTGTTGCCGGAGTCGCTTCGGCACGGAAGTTCCGCGGCAGGATGGAAGTCGAACTTAAAAGCGCTGATTCGCTTGACGATGTTGTGAACCGCCTTTCGCTCATACCCGGAATTTCAAGTTTTTCGCCAGCTTTCAGGCTTCCGCTCGATGCAGAATGGAATGAAATCGTTGAGAAGGCGGTCGAACTTGCAAAAATCGCCGAAAAAGACGGCACGAAAGTTCTCAAAGTCATCTGCACCCGCTCAAATAAGGCGTATCCCGGTAATTCGATCGACATTCAGAAAAAACTTGCCGGCGCGGTCCTTTCGATAATGGACAAGGTTTTTACCGTTTCGATGAAAGACTACAACTTCGCGCTTGAGATAGAGATCGACAGCTCGGGAATATATCTTTTCAGCAAGAGAATCGCCGGAACACGCGGACTTCCTGTCGGATGTGCGGGTGAATATCTTTCGCTTCTTTCGGGCGGAATCGACAGTCCGGTCGCATCGTATCTCACGATGTGCCGCGGCGGAAAGGTCAACTACTTAAGCTTCTATTCACCGCCTTACACCGGCGAAGAGAGCATGAAAAAACTCGAGGATCTGGCGCGCCATCTCAAGAAATATCAAGGTGTTTCGACAAAACTTTACATTGCGCCGCTTATCGACATCCAGCTTCTCATCCGCGCAAGATGTTTCGAGGGCTACCGCACGATCCTTTTCAGAAGAATGATGTTCAAAATCGCCGAAAGGATCGCGACAGAAAACGGCTATCAGGCTTTGATAACCGGCGAATCACTTTCGCAGGTCGCAAGCCAGACGATCGAAAACCTCACCTGTATCAACGATGCAGTCAAAACGATGCCTGTCATCAGACCGCTCATAACTTATGACAAAACTGACACGATCAAAATTTCCGAAAAAATCGGTGCATTCCCGATTTCAATCAGAAACTGCCCCGACAGCTGCACTGCTTTTCTTCCTAAGTCTCCGATAATAAAGGGTAAACTCGACAGAGTGCTTGCTGAAGAAAAGAAACTCGAGCCTGAAATTTTTGATCTTTTGGAAGAATCTCTGAAAAATCTGAAAGTTATTGAAATTTAGAAAATTCCGCCGTCCGGAGCGACTGTTTCGTCTGAATGGTCGATGAGATTTTTGTAGGTGTTTTTGAGGATGTCGAGCTTTGTTTCGATGTCCTGAAGTTTTTCGAGTTCGAGTTTTTCGCTTTTTATGTAAGCTTTCGTTCCCGAAATGAGGGCTTCCATCTTTTCCATCTTGTCGTTGCCGATTTTTGAGTTCGCAAAAATCTGGTAAAGTTTAGGTTTCATTGTTTCGAGCTCGAACAGGTAGTTTTCTATGCTCTGGACAATTTCTTCGACCATCGTTTTTTCGGCAAGATCGAGGTAGTAGTCGGAGTTCTCTTCGATTTTTTTGGCAAGTTCTTCTTTGGTCATGTTTCCGGTTGATGCAACGGTGATTCGCTGCGAAATGCCGGTATCCATATCCATCGCCTGAACGGTGACGATGCCGTTGATATCGATTTCGTAGGTTACTCTGATTTTGACTTCACCGCGTTTTGCCGGACGCAAGCCGTCAAGTTCGAATTCGCCGAGAATTTCGTTTTCTGAAGCGACAAGCGAATCGCCCTGAAGAAGCAGGATTTTCGCTTTTTCCTGATTGTCATGCGATGTTACGAAAATATCGTCAACAGAAGTCGGAACGGTCGAATTTTTCTGGATCAGCGTGTAGAACATATCTTTACCGACAGCTATTCCGAGGTTGTGCGGAGTTACGTCGAGAAGAAGCATGCCGTTGTCTTCTCCGCCCGATTCGTCTTCGAGGAATTTAGCCTGAAGGGCAGCGCCGATAGCAACGGTTTCATCAGGATTTATGTTTTTGAGAATCTGAACGCCGGGGCAGAAACTTGCGAGTTCGTTCTGAAGAAGCGGCATTCTTGTCTGTCCGCCGATAAGAATAATTCCTGCGAGGTTACCGGGAGTAAGCTGGACTTCCTGAAGTGTTTTGTCGAAAGTGTTTATCGCTTTCTGGATGAAGGGCATTGCAAGTTCTTCAAGTTTTTCACGCGTTACTTCAGCTTTGTAGTGGATAAAATTGCCGTTTACCTCTTTGAGATACGGAATTTCGATTGTTACCGCTGTCTGAATCGTGAGATTTTTCTTTGCAGTCTCTGCGTAGTCACGAAGCCTCTGGATAACGAGATGATCATCGATATCGGGTAGGTTGTATCTTGTCGCAAGATCATCAAGCAGGTAATCCAGAAGCGCGTTTGTGATGTCTTCGCCTCCCAGGAATGTGTTCCCTGCGGTTGCTACAACATTAAATGTATCTTTGGAAACTTCCATCAGCGTTATATCGAATGTTCCGCCGCCGAAATCGAAAACGGCAAGAAGTTTTTCTTCAGAGAAGGACTTCGAAAAACCATAAGCGAGAGCTGCTGCAGTCGGTTCGTTGATGATGCGGAGAACTTCTATACCGGCGATTGCAGCCGCGTCTTTTGTTGCCTGACGCTGTTTGTTGTTGAAATATGCCGGAACTGTAATGACTGCTTTCGTTATTGTTTCCCCGATATATTTTTCAGCAGTGCTGCGAAGTTCTGTAAGGATGTATGACGAAATTTCTTCGGTCGAGAAATTTTTACCGAGAGCCGGAATGTATATTTCAAGACCGTTGCCTTGCTGTCCTGGGATAACTTTGTAAGGCAGCGTCGGGAGAATATGGCTGATTGCCGCACTTTTGAAATCGTGGCCAATTAGTCTTTTTATGCAGTAAACCGTGTTTTCGGCATTTGTAAGCATCTGCTGGTATGCCTGAGCACCGACTATTTTGCCTATATCTCCGGTAAGATCGTTTTTTACAAAACTGACGATCGAAGGGATCGTCGCCTTGCCACCGTCGTCCTTTACGACTTCAGGTTTGCCGTTTTTGATGACTGCAACGCACGAGTTGGTCGTGCCCAAGTCGATTCCGATAACTGTCATTTTTCACCTCTGCGTTCCAAAAAACAGCGATATGCTAATGCAAAAATATATAACATCAAATTTTTTAATGAAAAAAGCTCGGTTTTGTGTAAATTCAACGGAAATTGCACTTTGCAGCATACTAAGTTCAAGTAAAATTTGACAATAAAGGCAACAGTAAGTAGGATTCTGCGTTTTTTTGTTTTTAGCTTGTTAATTTAATGGGAGAAAGTCATGTCTATTCAAACTTCGGAATTTAGGAGAGGTTTAAAGATCGAGATGGAAGGAATTCCTTATCAGATCGTTGAAATGCAGCACATTCAGCAGAAAAGAAGGGCGGTTATTAAAACCAAGCTCAGAAATGTTCTCAACGGTTCGATTGCTGAGTACACTTTCCTTTCCGGTGAGCGCGTCGACAGCCCCGATCTTGAAGAAAAGAACATGGAATACCTTTATCAGGACGGCGATCACTATATTTTTATGGATAACGAATCGTTCGAACAGCTTCCGATTGACGAGAAAGTTATAGAGGATGTTATCCCTTATATGCCTGAAAACACTCAGGTAACAGTTCAGTTCTATAACGGTTCGCCGATTTCTGTCCAGCTTCCGCAGTTTATTGAACTCGAAGTCACCGACACGGAACCAGGTTTCAAAGGTGATACAGTAACGACTTCATACAA
The DNA here is from genome assembly GCA_002310995.1 of bacterium UBP6_UBA1177. GTDB lineage: Bacteria > UBP6 > UBA1177 > UBA1177 > UBA1177 > UBA1177. The sequence goes on from DBYV01000006.1 coordinate 7,507, forward strand.
ACCTGCGAAAGTTTCTACCGGTGGTCAGGTCATGGTTCCGCTTTTCATTTCAAACGGTGATGTCATTAAAATCAGCACCGAAGAGTTCACATACATTGAGAGAGTGAAAAAATAATTAGAAATAGGTGTAACATTGGCTAATAACAGTAACAGCAAATTCTTTCTCAAAGGCAAAAAGGCTGTTTCGGAAATAGAGCAGTTTGAAGAACTTATCCGGAAAAATCCGGATGACGACAGAGCCTATGTCCGTTTGGCCGAGCTTTACGCGAGAGCCGGCAGAGAAACGAAAGCTATAGAAACTTACGAAAAAGTTGCAGTAATTTTCGAAAAGAAAGGCTTTCTCAACAAAGCCAAAGCCGTTTTGAAACAGGCGCTTCTTCTGAGTCCTGAACACGGTAAAATCAATGTTCTCCTTGCCGATTACGACAAACAGAGCGGCCTCGTAAAGGATGCTGCAATGCGTTACAATACGGCGGTTGCTTATTATGTGAAGAATGGCAACAAGATGGCGGCGATAAATATTCTCCGCAAAATGCTTGAGCTTTACCCGGGCAATGTCAACCTGTCGGTTAAACTTGCTAATATGCTTGTTGCGGAAGGTATGAATCATGATGCCGAAAAACTTCTCGTTCCGCTTGCCGAATCGCTGAAAAACTCAGACCGTGTCAATGAATATGTTTCGGTATTAAAACTTCTCTACACAGCTACCGGCAACGATGCCGAGATCGGAAAAACGCTTGTTAATTTCTATCTTAAAAAGGGAAGTTATTCGAACGCTCTGATAGTTCTTCAGAAACTTGTCGTTGACAATCCAGATACGATTGAATTTCTTGAAAAACTCGCTTTTGTTTTCGACAAACTGGGCGAAACGCAAAAACTTATCGCTATTTACAAGCAGATAGCCGTAGTTCACGCAAAACATAAAAATTATGCTGAGCGCGACGAGATGTACCGCAGGATACTTGAGCTTGACCCAAATGACAGGGAGGCTCTTTTCATTCTCAACGAAAACGCCAAACTGCGCGACATCATCTCCGACAAAATTAAAGATACAACAGGCGATCTGCGCAAAGACGGAGCAAAGGAAGATTTCGTTATCGATGTTGATCCGAATGCCGGAAATGCTGCAAAGCCGCATAAAGTTACGCTTCGTTCATCTATAAAAGAAGCCCGCGCTTTCCTTACTTATAAGCTTTTCGACAAAGCTATTGAAAAAATAACATCAACTGATGGCTGGGAAAGTTCTGATGATGCCTACGATGTTCTGATTGAAGCCAATATCGAGCAGGGAAAAGTTGAAGAAGCCGGCGAACTTCTTATAACTCTTATCGACCTTAAAGTTTCGGAAGGTAAAATCGGCGAAGCCAGAGAACTGCTCGGAGATGCTGAAGATATGCTTGGAAGCGATGATGTCCGTATCACTGCCCGCAGACAGCAGTTGGCGGAGCAGGCAAATGACTTTGCAGATCCTGAATCTGGTGTCGAAGGCGGAGTGTTCAATGGTATTCCAAATCTTGAAAATGCTGATGTAGAGTCTGAAATTGCAGAGGAAGAAGTTAAGCCGGAAGCTGATGTTCAGGAGTCGCATGAAGAGCCAGAGGCAGCAGAGAACGAAGCTGTTTTCGATGAAACCGCAGAGCCGCCTCAGGACAGACTCGATGAGTTGGAATTCTACATCACGATAGAAGATTTCGTCAGCGCGACAGAGCTCCTTGAAGAGCTTGTACAAAGCTATCCTAATTCAAGTTTCCTGAAAGAAATTAAAGCTGCTATTCCTGAAAAAAAAGGAGAGTAATGTGAAAAAGATTTCGAAAATTTTGTTGGTCTGTTCTCTGTTGATTTTGTGTCCGCTTTCTGTTTCGGCGGCAATGATCAAGCTTGAAATAGATTGCAAACTTAACGAAGAAAAAAACGAAAACAGACTTGATATTAAAGACGGTTACTGGAAGTTTCCTGTTGTGAAAGTTCCTCAAAGCAAAGAAAAAGAACATTATTCAGTAATAATCGAAAGTTATGACACCAAAGAGGCAAAAAACGAAAAGATTGAAATCTACGGTGCCGATTTCAGTCTCAAAAGTGTCCTTCTTCCGCTTAACGGAGTTATTACTTTTGAGAATAAAGAGAATTTTCCGAGACAGATTACAATTATTGGAGAAAGCGAAAGCGAACCTGTCACGGTTACTGTTCCGCCGAAATCCGCTGTTCAGCAGCCTTTCATTGCAGCAGGCAGCTACAGGATTGTTGACGGGGCATTTTCATGGAACACTGTAAATGTTACTGTTCTTGCGACAAATTATGTCTGGACTTTGAAGGAAAACCGCAACAGACGCGATATTCCTGATATCGCTCCCGGAAGTTATACTTTGAAAATTTATTACGGAACGAACCGGATTTATTCCGAGGCCTTTACTGTTGTTCAGAATGCCGCTCAGAATTTTACTTACAAAATTGAGAAAGGTAAGGTTACTAATTTAGACGCTTTGTCAATGTCGATGGATTGATTAAATTGAAGGAGATTACATATGACTAATTTAGGTTTGAAATTAAAAGTTTTTTTCCTTATGGCAGTTGTTATCACGGCTCTTTCCGCCGCTAATTTTCTTCTTTTCAGGGATTTCATCGTAAAGATAGATGTTCAGGACGGAGCTAAAAACATTGCCAAGCTTGTTGAATCTGAACTTAAAAGTAAAAACTATTCGTTAATTGCTAATTCTTTTGAGGCAGCTAAACAGATTAAAATTGAAAAAGGAAAAGTCACTTCAAAAGTGGTTTCGGAAAAAGAATATGCAATAGTTGACGCTAACGCTGCTGTTATTGACGGAAATATAAATGTCATGAGTTCCTATGCCGGCATACCGGCTGTTGAAAGAGCTTTGAAAGACGGTCTGGCATCTGACGGCATGCTTTCTGTAAACAACGATCTTTATCTCCTTGGCGTTGCACCGGTTCTGGCTGAAGGCAAAATTTTCGCGGTAATTACTTTCGAAAAGTTCGGCAACGATCTTCTTTCGGTATTTCCGATGCCTGTAAAAGCTTTCAAAGGTTCTAGCTCTATTGCCGCAAAAGGCGATGATAGGTGGAGTGCCGTTGAAAGTTCATACGGCAAGGAAGCTCTTGATGCTGATATTGCTTCGCTTATTACAAGCGGCGGTCAGAAAGAGCTTAATGCATGGACGAGGGTTTCAGCTTTCGCGATGCCTTACGATATCGCCGGCGGCGACAAGATCACAATAGTCACAATGACTTCGTTGATTCCTGGTTGGGAAAGTTACGACAAAGTCCTTTACACGGTTGTTCTCTATTCGGTTATTGCTATTATTGTAGCGCTTTTCTTTACATTTATAGTTACTCACGAAATCGACAAGATACTCAAAAAACTTGCATCCGATATTTCAAGGATGAGAGTCGGTGAGAAACTCGTTCTCAAGAAATATTCGAACGGAGCAGACATTGTTGTGTCGGCCATGAACAAGCTCATCCAGCAGTATCTTGAAGCCAATGAAAATGTCGGTAGCATTACTTCTTCTCCTCTTATCAGAGCTGAAAAAGATTTTTCTGCAAAAGGTGGGATCGATGCTTTTGATTCTGCGGTTCCCGATCCGTTTGCTACTGAATCCATAGAAGATATCAAACCTGAAAAGCCGGTTCATCATGAAATGCCGAAAAAAGAAACTCCCAAGCCTCAACCGATGCCTGAGCGTGAAGTAAAACCGGAACCTGCAAAACCTGAAGTAAATAATGTAAAGCCAGAACTGCTGGATGATGACGATGAAGATGAAGACAACGAAAAAACACAGATTGCTCCGTCTTTGGGTTCAGCTTCGCCGAATCAGGCCAATCCGTTCGAAGCTCTGTGGGAAGACTACTGCAGAATAAAGCGCAAACACGGTGAATCGGTCAGTGACAAGGAAAAAATGAGTTTTATAGGTAAAGTCAGAACGAACAAAGCTTCTATTATGGCTAAATACAAATGTTCCGATGTTCAGTTCTCTGTTGAAGACAAAGACGGAAAACCGGTAGTCAAGGCAAAACCTGTAAATTAGGTGCTTTATGAAGTTTGTTTGTAACAACTGCGGATTTACAGCCGATATTCCTGAGCAGATGTCTGCTTGCCCGATGTGCGGCAGTTCCAATGTCTCTTCCGCAGGTGGAGCATCTAAATTTCCGACTGATACGGCAGAAGAAAACGAGGACGAAAACGTAAAATCGCAGAATTTCAAAGCTGCTGTAGGTCCTACGCAGCGTGTTACAATGACCGAAGGAATGAATGTCGGTGACAAATCGGCTTCTCCAGCCAAACAAACAGCCGAAAGATCTGAAAAAAAGACCCGCGAAATTCGCAGAAAAAGCAAGGCTCCTTTGGTTGTTGTTCTGTTAGTTCTAGTTGCGGCGGCAGCAGCGGCGGCATATTTCTTCTTTTTCAAATAATATGAATCTCAGGGTTTCTTCCGGCATTTTAAGAGGCCGTTACATCAAGGTTCCCGATACCGATCTCAGACCTACTGAAGAGAAGGTCAGAAGTGCATTTTTCAACACTCTTTTTTCGATGATAGAGTTTGAAAACAGAAAATTTCTTGATATTTTTTCGGGAAGCGGAATATTTGCCTTTGAAGCGATAAGCCGCGGATTTTGCAAATCCTGTTCAATAGAATTAAACCAGAAAGCTGCATCGCGTATAAGGACGAGCGCGGCAGAACTAGGTATAAAAGACGATGTTAGTGTTATAAATGCTGATGCTTTTTCTTTGAATTTTGCCGCTATTTCTGAGCAATTTAACACAATTTTTCTCGATCCGCCTTATGCTTTAGGTGACAAAATGCCGGATTTGCTGGATAAGATTACCGATTCCGGCATCGTCGGAGAAGTTTGCGTCATCGTTGTCGAGGGAAACTCTGAAACTGCCTGGCAAAAGGCAGGCTGGAACTCGAAAATCAAAAAATTCGGCGGAACATATCTCACGATTTTCTATAACTGGGAATGATCCTGAACCTGTCTCACGCAGCGGACGTATTTGAGCGGAGGATAGTAATGTTCACAGGTAACGATGTTTGATATGGTTGTCTGGTGTATGCCGCCGTCGCTGAAATCAACATACCAGGCATCCTCGCCATTCCTGCATTCATTCTGAAATGATGACCAGAGTGCATCCCAGTCACCAAGTTTACTGTAGTTGCTGTCACCTTGATAGTAATATCTGTCTTCGCAATAGCAGTTTTGTGGTTCAAAGCAATTGTAGACAGATTCTTCTTTTGCTATGCATTCATCTGTAAGACCGCATGAACCGCCGGTCTCTGTCTTAGGGCAGTCTTTGATAAGCGTTCTTAATTCGTCAACTGTCGGCAGACGCCAGTCGCGATAATCGAGTTCGTCGAGGTAATAACAGTAATCCCCGGCTTCCTTGAATGTCATCCATTTTTCGGATCTTGCGGACCACATACTGCTGTCTATCTCTGCGCCTGAAGTGCTTAGTCTTTCTGCTTCGCGGTATATCTCTTTGATTTCGTCATAGTAATCAGGTCTTTCGCATGAAACAAAAATAAATAAAAAGAGAAGTGTTCCGGTTGTCAAAGCAAATTTTTTCATTGTTCCCTCTAAAATTCAAATCCGACCGAAGCATAGAAGCCGTCTTTTGACGGAGTGGCCGAAATATTTGTAAGAGTGACCTCCTTTTCAGTTTTTTTCTCTTTTATTGCGGCCAGTATGATTCCTGTCAGAAAAAGCTCGCCGCCGATTATGCCGGCTGCTATTTCAAGAGAACGGTAGGTGTTGGCTTTCTTGCGGTATTTTTTTGCTCTATTGAGGTATTCAGATTCCTTTTCGCCTTGATTTACAGCCTCGAAAGCATTGTCGTAGTCCTTCATCTTTTTGTATTTGTCGAACTCTTTGTCGGAAGCGATGTGAAAACCGGCGATTCCTCCAGCTGTAACGGCGGCTCCGACAATGATGAGCGATATGCCCGCTTTCAGGTGCGGATGATATGTTTCGACAGCGTTGTCGTTTGCAAAAAGCTGGAGAGAAAAGGACAGAATGATGAAAATTAAACAAAGTTTTTTCATGTTTCACCTATAAAAAATCGAAAACGAAAAATTGTAAGGGAAATCGGAATTTTATCAAGTTTGGTGCTGCCGGAATTATTGCGCCGCCGGAATAAACAATGCGGGCGAGCCGCCCGCGCTCCGACAAAAATTTCCACGCTTAGGCGCCCCTGAAATGGTCACCCCTGATGTAGGGGAGATGTCGCAGACAGAGGGGTCAGGAGCTACCGGTTGCTGAGTTTATCGAAGCAACGGCTGAGGGGTTCTGATGTGAAGGCTTGTCTAAATTGCGGTTTAGAAGTAAAGGTCTCTTTTGCCTTTTTCGATTTCGCCGAGAAGTTCCTGAGTTTTCGCTCTTCTTTCAGGATTTTCGATATCTTCCATGAGTTTGACAAGGAGTTTTTCGCCTTTTGCCTTGGTTTCGGGAGAAGCGAAATCCTCAAGATATTCTTTGAAAGTGAGCATTCCGTTCGGAAGGCAGAATTCGTGGATAAGTCCCGGTTTTGCGAGATCCATAAAGTCTGCACCTACGCGGCCTCTTCTGTAACATCCTGTGCAGAATGAAGGAATGTATCCGCCGTCGATGAGCGAAGAAACGACTTCGTCAACCGACCTGTGGTCGCCGAGCGAGAACTGAGCACCAGCTTCGTCTTCCTCGTATCCGCCGGGATTGGTCCTGCTTGCAGCGCTGACCTGGCTGACACCATAGTGGAGAAGGCGTGTTCTGATTTTGTCGTTTTCACGGGTCGAAAGGATGATTCCGGTGTAGGGAAGCGAAAGTCTGATTACAGCTACTAAAAGCATGAATTCGTCATCGCTTACCGGATGCGGAATTGCGTAGGAAAGCGGTGCGCCTTCTGCAGGTTCGATTCTGGGAACGCTGACAGTGTGCGGGCCGATTCCGTAGGTTTTGTCAAGGTGGTTAGCGTGTTCGAGAAGTGCAAGAGTCTCGAAACGGTAGTCAGTAAGTCCGAAAAGTGCGCCGATACCGACATCGTTGAGTCCTGCGCGGAGAGCTCTGTCCATAACGAGAAGTCTCCAGCCGTAGTCAGCTTTGAGGCCGCTCGGATGGAACTCGGGATAGAGTTTTTCATCGTAGGTTTCCTGGAAACAAATGTATGTTCCGATCTTCTCTTTTTTCAGAAGTCTGAAGTTGTCTTCGCTCTGAGGCGCGATTTCGACATTGATCCTGCGGACAGTGTTGCCGTTCCAGTTTGTCTCATAGACTTTTCTGATCGAGTGAGCGTAGTATTCAACATCAGTAGCTCTTGCTTCGCCGCCGATGACGAGAAGTCTTTTGTGTCCCATTTTGAGGAGCAGTCTTGTCTCGTCCTGAATCTGCTCATCGGTGAGAATTGCACGTTTGAGTGCTGTGTTGTCCTTTCTGAAAGAGCAGTAAACGCAGTTGTTCGTGCAGACGTTGCCGAGATAAAGCGGCGCAAAGAGGACTATTCTTTTGCCGTAAATTATCTCTTTTGCTTTTCCTGCTGCTTCGAAAACCTTGTTGCGCTGTTTTTCGTCCTTGATGTTGAGAAGAACGGCAGCGTCTTTAAGGTCGAGACCTTTGAGCTGCATTGCGCGGTTGAGGACTTCGTCAACCTGGCTGTCCGTTACTTTCTGGTCGATAAGACCGTAAAGTTTCTCACGGTCGATAAAAATTTTTTCAGTGTTCAGCGACTTCATCTTCAACTCCGTCTTCTTCAGCGTATTTGCTTAAAACAGACTTGACTTCGAAGCCTTTGAGTTTGCCGACCTTTCCGGTAAGCGAGGAGATTCTGTCTGTCGTGCCGTGGACGACAAGCGAGATAACCTGAGCTCCGGGAAGCCCGAGATTGAGGCCCATTCTGCCGACGATGATATCACCGTGCTGTGAAAGGACTGTGTTTAA
>DBYV01000067.1:0-11731 GCA_002310995.1 bacterium UBP6_UBA1177
AGATAATCAAAAACTTTTTCATAAATTCCTCCTTAAATAGAAAAATCAAAAAAACGGCGGTATTTTAACAGCGGCGTCTTAAAAATAAATATTTTTACCGAATACCACAATACTGTCTGCACAATTTAAGGTCAGCTTTTTTTGAGCTTTGCGAGCATGGTTTCAAGCATTTTTGACATATCGGGCGGCGGTCCGCCGTATTTTTCACCGTCAAGAGAGGCTTCTTTGATAAAAACAGAGGGTTCCGTATTTCTGCTGTTACCTCTGAACGTCACAGTTTCCGGGATTGTTATCACAAGCAGCTTTTTGGCTCTTGTAAACGCAACATAAGCAAGTCTGCGCTCTTCATCGACATTGAATTCCTCTATAGCGAGATGATTCGGAAATCCCCCCTGATAAAAGCCCGGAATAAAGACTCTTTCGAATTCAAGTCCTTTCGCACTGTGAGCGGTTATTATTGTAACTTTCCCAGCCCTGCTCTCCTCTTCCCCGCTCCCCAATAAAGATACATTATTAACGAATCTGGCGAAAAACGACCGCGCTGTCTTGTGCTCTGGAAGTGAAGGATCAGTCGATACGGCATCGAAAAAAGCCGAAATATTATCGAGTTTAATCCTTGCCACATCCTCGTTCTCTGCACTTTTCTTGATCTCGTTCTCGATACCTGTCTGCTTTACGAGAAAAGCAGTGAACTGCAAAGGGTCAGCGGTCACGAATTTTTCCTTCAGTCCGCGAAGCAAAACGGAAAAACTGTTGAGAGCGGACGCCTGTTCAGAACTGAACAGCGTTTTGTAGATGCCGAAATCCTCCAGAAGCTGCATCGGGAGAATCTTCATCGAAGCAGAGACAGAAAAGAACTTTTCCATCGTGCCGCTGCCGATACCCCGCGTCGGATAGTTAATTATTCTGCGCAAGTTTATCTCGTCATTCGGATTGAGAAGAATCCTGATGTAAGCCAGAATATCCTTTATCTCCTTGTTTTCGAAAAAGCGGCTGCCGCCCACAACGACAAACGGAACTCCGAACTGCGAAAAGGCGACTTCAAAAAAACGGGTCTGAAAATTTGCCCGCACAATCACAGCGATATCGTTGTAGTTCACCCCTTCAGATTTCCATTTCAGAATTTCCTGCGCCGTAAACTCAGCTTCTTCCTTTTCATTCGGCTTTTTGACAACTTTTATCCCCTCACCTGCTTCGCCGTTTCTAGATGCAAAACACTTTTTCGGGCTGCGTTTCATGTTGTGAGCTATGAGTTTTCCGGCAGTATCGACGATTTCCGATATCGAGCGGTAATTTTCTTCAAGTTTTACTATCGTGACATTTTCAAAATCGCGCTCAAAATTGAGGATATTCTCGACATTTGCACCGCGCCAGCTGTAGATGCTCTGGTCGTCGTCACCGACTACACATATATTTTTATGGACTGAAGAGAGTAATTTTACGAACTCGAACTGTGCGTGGTTGGTATCCTGATATTCGTCAACCATTATATATTTGTATTTGGAAGCGTACTTTATCCTGACCGCGTCGTCATTTTTCAAAAGACCGAGCGTAAGAGTTATCAGGTCATCGAAATCGAGCGCCGCACGAACTTTCATAGCACGGCAGTAAGGCTCGAGAAGCCTGTTTGCAACTGCGTTAGTGAGGTTTGAAACTAGAAACGATGTTTTTCCACGAAGCGAAGGATCATTCTTCATTTTTGAAATCGCAGAAACTATAGCTTGAGCCGAAAAGCGCTCGGCAGAAACTTTTTCATCAGCCATGACCCGTTTCATGAGTTCGCTTTGTTCATACGGTGAATATATAGTAAAATCAGCAGGATATCCTATTTTATCATGTTCAGCACGCAAAATAGAAAGACCTAGTGCATGAAAAGTGCAGATCGTGAGTCTCGATGACTTTTCTTCGGAATCAATAAGCAGTTTGAGTCTTTCACGCATCTCGCGAGCCGCCTTGTTCGTAAAAGTGACAGCTAAAATATTCTCAGGATTTACATTTTTTCCTTCCACAAGCCACGCGATTCTGTGGGTTATGACACGCGTTTTTCCTGAACCCGCGCCAGCAAAAACAAGAACAGCTCCTTCCGTCGTTTTGACTGCTTTTTCCTGCGGCATGCTAAGATTTTTATCCACTTTATTCAAACTTAGCTCCAATTAACAATAATTAGCGTCTAATCAAATAAAATATGATGGTTTTTCCACATTTTTTCAACATTATTGAGATTTTTACTCAGTTATATGGTTTTTCCACAAAATTTCTCCAATTCAGCTAGATAACAGGTCTATTTTATTAAATAAAGCTACCGCACACTTTTTTGTGCAAATTGTAAAAACCTTTGATTTCTTAGCATATTTTCGGCAAAAAATAGGGGATTGATAACACAAATGTGGAAAACTTCTGAAAATGTTGAAAAGCTGGGTAAAAATTTGTAAATCAGCCATATTTTACATGATTCTTCTGTTAAAGGAACGGAGAAGCACCTTTTTTTCGCCATTTTCAAGCCTTATGACTGAAAAAATAAGAACACCTGTCTCTGGTTTCTTGGAAGAATTAAATAAGCTTAGATTCGGACGTATTATACTTCCCTTAGGAGCCTTAAAGTCACCTGTCAGAATAAGATCTACAGGCTTTTCCTGAACTGCCTTAAAAGCATCGTCAAGTTCTTCAAAAGAAGAATCTGGGTTATTGTAAAGATAGTAAATTATAAAATCGCTATCCTTGCCGGGCTGATGAATCCGAAATGCAGTGTTTCCCTCTTGAGCAAGAGTTTCCGCTGATTCACGCTGTTCACCCTGCGCCGCTGGAAGATCATCTCCGCGCTGTTCCGGAAGTATTGAAGAAACAAAAAACGAAATTCTTCCTTTTCGGATTTTCTGCGGTTCAGCAAATTTCAAAACATCGCCACCCTTTAAAGTATAAAGTATCAGCGTATTGTTTTTATTACATTTTTCTGCATTATCAGCCTCAAGAAAGACTATATCATCGAAAACTACCCCCTCTTTGAAAGAGTTCAGCAGAACAACACAGCCGTCATCTTCAGAATATGATGAAAAAGATAAAAAGAATAACGCTAAAACGATAAAAGGAATTAAAAAAAGTAAGATTATTAACTTCTTCACGACATTCAGAACAAAAGTGGTCGGGATGACTGGGTTCGAACCAGCGACTTCTGCGTCCCGAACGCAGCACTCTACCAGGCTGAGCTACATCCCGACCCAAAAAACGGACGCTTTATAGCAACTTATTTTTAAATAGCAATTTTTTTTTACTCTTTTTTTGTTTGACTCTTGCTTTAAAATTGTGTATACGCGCCTGCATTTTTAGGGGGATTAACAATGACTCTTAAAGTTCCTGAATTTATTGGTGAAAACGAAATAGCTGAATATCTGCCGCACCGCGGAAAAATGCTCCTGCTCTCGCGTATTACCAATTACGATATGGAAAAGCGCATAATCACCGGCGAATACGACATAACGAAAGAGTGCATTTTTTACGAAAAAGATGGCGACGGAATCCCTAGCTGGGTTAGTTTCGAGCTTATGGCGCAGACTGTATGCGCTCTGACTGGAATCGCCCACAAACTTTTCGGCAGAAAGATCCTCCCCGGTATGATCCTCTCGGTCACAGGCTTCAAAACCGCAACAGAATGGCTCAAAGCGGGCAAAACCGTTAGAATGACGATGACCGAGGACTACTGCGACGAGGAATCGGCGCTTTACAACTTCACCGGCGAACTTTACATTGTCGGAGAGGACGAAAAACCTGCCGTAACGGCGAAAATTTCGGCAATCGAAATCGAAAGTCTTGAAAAATTGAAAGAAATAAGGGGGCGTTATCTTGAGTAACTCAGACAAAACTGTGCTTGTGACAGGCGCAAGCGGCGGAATAGGCAGATCTATTGCGGTCGAAGCGGCAAAAGCGGGATATTACGTTATCTGCCACTACAATAGCGGCGCTGAAAGAGCTCAGGAGACTCTGCGCCTTATCGAAGAGGCCGGCGGAAAAGGCGAGATCGTGAAATTCGATGTCAGAAACCGCGAGGAATGCAGAGATATCCTCAACAAAATCACTGAAGAAAAAGGCCCTCTCTGGGGGATCGTCAGCAACGCAGGGATCACTCGCGACAACGTTTTTGCCGCGATGAAAGGCGACGAATGGGACGATGTCATCAGAACAGATCTCGACAGCTTCTACAACGTGATCCAGCCGCTTGTCCTTCCGATGGCGAGAAGGACGAACAAACGCGGCGGCAGGATAATCGTGATCTCTTCGATAACCGGCATCATCGGAAACCGCGGACAGGTAAACTACAGCGCGGCGAAAGCGGGGATCATAGGCGCTGCGAAAGCTCTGGCCATGGAGCTTGCATCACGGAAAATCACGGTAAACTGCATCGCACCGGGACTAATCGAAACCGACATGATCAAGGGAATAATCCCCGAAATGTATGAGAAGATCGTTGAAAGCATCCCGATGAACCGTGTCGGAAAACCTGAAGAAATCGCATCTCTTGCGGTATTTTTACTCTCTGAAGAATCGGGATATATCACAAAACAGGTTATCTCTGTAAACGGAGGAATGGAATGAACTTTGTAAGACATGACGGCAAACGCCGTGTCGTAGTCACAGGCGGCGGAATGCTCTCTTCTCTCGGAAGAAGCTGGGAAACCGCTTTCGAAAACCTTAAAACGTGCAAAAACAGGATTTCATATATGCCCGAGTGGGAGCGTTTCACCAAGATGAATACGCGCCTCGCTTCGCCCTACACCGAAGAACTTCCGGTCTATCCGCGCAAAAAGATCCGCGGAATGGGAAGAGTCGCACTTCTTTCACTTGTCGCGACTGAAGACGCGCTCAAAGTTGCAGGACTTCTGACAGAAACAGGAGATGTCATCGAAGAGCTCAAAAACGGCCGCACAGGAATCGCTTACGGCACCTGCATGGGTTCTCTGGATGCAGTAAACGCGCTTGCCACAATGATGACGACCGGTGACACGTCAAAATTCGACTCCCAGACCTACATCAAGGCTATGCCTCAGACGAACGCCTGCAATCTTTCCGTTTTTTATCAGATCCGCGGCAGAATGATAATCACAGACACCGCCTGCACTTCGGGCAGCCAGGCAGTAGGCTACGGTTACGAAGCGATCGCAGACGGCAGACAGGACATGATGATATGCGGCGGCGCAGAAGAACTTTCGGCCCCGAATGCGGCTATTTTCGATACTCTGGGTCAGGCAAGCTTCAAAAACCAGACTCCCGAAGCGACCCCGCGCTGCTTCGACAAAGACCGCGACGGCCTTGTTATCGGCGAAGGAGCCGGAACTCTTATCCTCGAAGACCTTGAGCACGCAGTCAAGCGCGGTGCGAAAATATTCTGCGAAGTCGCCGGTTTCGCCACGAATTCCGACGGTTTTCACATCACGAGCCCCAATTACTACACTCAGGGCATCTGCATGGAAATGGCGCTCGCGAACGCAAATCTGACAACTGACGATATAGCCTACATCAACGCACACGGCACCGCGACATACTACGGCGACATCTCCGAAACGACCGCCGTTTACAACGTTTTCAAGCGTCCAGTTCCCGTCTCTTCGACAAAAAGCTACGTCGGCCACCTTCTGGGCGCATGCGGCGCAGTCGAAAGCTGGGTCACTATCAACATGATGAACGAAGGCTGGTTCCACCCCAACGTAAATTTAGACAACCTCGATCCGCAGTGCGCTCCGCTCGGCTACATCACAGGCCAGGGCATGGAAATCAACTGCGACTACGTCATGTCGAACAACTTCGCTTTCGGCGGAATAAACACTTCCCTCATCTTCAAGAAGTGGAAAGAGTGATTTTCTGATTTAATACGCGAAAAACAGGAATGAAACGATCCACGCAAGGATCGAGATCTGAAGGAATCTGTCCTTGTAGACTATGTCTGTCGGGCTTCCGCTCTTCTTTTCGACAAATGTAATCTGCATATATCTGAAAAGACCAAGGAGAACAAAAAATGTCGTAGCGTACACGTTTTTGGAACCGTAATACTCCTGAACGGCTGGGTCAAGGGTGTAAAGCAGGTATGAAACTATTATTACGGCCGACATTATGCTCATGACTCCGTTGATGAATTCGAGGGAATAGCCTGAAATCGACTTTCTGACATCGAGCCCGCTTTCGGCAAGAACAAGATCGTCACGCCTTTTTGCGATAGCCAGGAAAAGGCTGAGGAGGAATGTCATGATTATGATCCAGTGCGAAGGAAGGATCCCGGCGACCGCGCCGTATTCGGTTCCGGAGAGAAGTCTGAGAAGGAATCCTGTCGAAACGGCGAAAATATCGAGGATCGCTATGTTTTTCATTCCCAAAGAATAAATTAGGTTTATGCCGAGATAGACAAGAATGATTGTCCCCATTCTAAGACCAGTGAAAAACGCGACTGCGAGTGCAAGAACAAGAAAAATTATATCGGTGACCGTTGCGGCCTTTACCGAAACTGCACCGCTTGCGATAGGTCTGAATTTCTTTTTCGGGTGAACTTTATCTTTTTCTATGTCGCGGATATCGTTGAAGATATAAATCGTGCTCGCTGCAAAGCAGAAAGAGACGAAAGCCATCGCGGCACTCTGAAGCAATGTGACATCAGTTATTTTTTTTGCGAAAAAAAGCGGAAAAAAGACCAGAAGATTCTTGATGTACTGATGCGGCCGGATCATTTTGAGAAACGCTTTCATATCACTCTCCTAACAAAAAAACCGGAGAATTATAGATAAAAATCAAATAATATCAAACGCTGACATGTCATCTTGGCAAATCGGAAGATCTTAGGGATCCTTCGTTCCGCTCAGAATGACTTTACAAGCTTTTCAACGAAGGGAATATCGGCGGGCGAAAATTCGTAATCAGCAACTTCTTTAGGCGTTATCCAGCGGATATCCCTATGTTCCAGAAGTTTAGGAGTTCCCTTCACGATCTTCGCTTCAAAAAGTGTGAGATGTACCGAAATATCTGGATAGACAAAGGTCGATTCGGCGAATTTCTCCCCTACTTCAAGCTCGATTTCAAGCTCTTCACGGCATTCTCTCGCAAGTGCAGCTTCCGGAGTCTCCCCTGCTTCGACTTTTCCGCCGGGAAATTCCCACATCAAAGGGCGCGACTTATGCTCGGGCCGCTGGCAGATCATGAATTTTTCACCATCACGCACAAGCGCTGCGACAACTTCGACCATTTTTACTCCTATTTTACGATATCGGTATTGATTATATGCCGCCAGAACCAGCCGAAGTAGCTATCCATCATCGGTTTGTATTCTTCAGGCTCGACTTTGCCGCCGGAACCCATTATCGCATAAACCATCTTGAGTTCACTCAGTTTGTATGGCAGATCCTGCAGGCCGCAGTTTAGATAAAAGTTGTGCCGTTTCACCCTTTCTTCGGGGTTGTCGCACTCTTCAAGCCAGTTTTCAAGCGCCAGAAACAAGCGTTTTCCTTTGTAATGCTCAATCATTGCCTTTACAGCCGCAGTGCCGTAGCCCTTTCCGCGCAACTTTTCGTCAATCGCGAAAAAGAAGAGATAAGCAAGATCGCCTGAATGGACAAGGTAAGCGAAACCAACCCACAGATCACCTTCAAAAAGGTTCCAGAAGTCGGCTTTTCCCTGAAGCGCGCGCTTTTTAAGAAGCCGGAAAGGAAACCGCTCGTTTGCCGGAAATGCCCTTAAATAAAGCTCTTCCACGCGATCCATCTCAGCTTTTGTATTTTCAATTCTGACAAGTTTCATCAAACTCTCCGCTTTTTTCTGCCAAATAAACCCAGCCGCTGCCAAGTTTTTGCAATGTTACGATTTTGTCAACATCAATTTTCAAAAACCAAAAAAATTAAATCTTTATTTTCTTTCAATTAGGTTTAAAATATTATGTTTTTTTGTTTATTTAAGGAGGTTGTCATGAAAAAGTCATTTTTGATTCTCTTTATCGTTTTTTTTGTTGCTGTCGGTTGCGGAGATGAAGCTGCAAAACGACTTTCACCCGTGGCAAATGAAGATCATGATCAAAATCCTGACGAAGATTCCGATACGCCGGACACTGCCAACACTTCTGATACAAAGGACACTTCAGACACTAGTGACACCTCTGACACGAGCGACACCTCTGACACGAGTGACACCTCTGACACGAGTGATACCTCTGACACGAGCGATACTTCCGATACCAGCGACACTTCAGACACAAGTGATACCTCTGACACGAGTGACACCTCTGATACGAGCGATACCTCTGACACGAGTGACACCTCTGATACGAGCGATACCTCTGATACGAGCGATACTTCCGATACCGGCGACGACGGAGACACCCAGCCGCAGGAGAGAACCGTTTCGTGCACAGGGCTTCCCGAAAATGCAGAATGGAACCCTGCTTCCGTAATAACACAGATCTGCATTTCCAATAACTGCGAACCTTCCAGCACAGGTTATTACAACGAAGAAGAGGCAGATTCAATCACCACCATATCAACTCCTGAGCCTGTCAATTCCTTGATGCAGCCGTGCCCTGACGGACAAGCTCCGCAAAACGGCATCTGCGTGACATGCGGAAGATACATAAGCAAGGTATCAATAGAGGAATCGGATGCAGGAACAAAAATACTTGATCCTAACAAGTGCTATACATCCTATAAATACAATAACCAAGGCAACATAGTCTGGAACAGTCTTACCCATGTCTGCTGCTGCGGCGACATCAACAATCCGCTTTATACTGTAAAAAATAATGAAATCGCAGCTCTGACTCCACCCTATTCGCTTGTTGACGGGGAAATGGTCTGCAAAGTCCCGGGCTGCAACAAAGGCTTTATTTACGAAAAGACAACCGACAAATGCTACGAATGTCTCGGCAAACTCTCTTTCAACGGCGACAACTATCAATGTGAAACCGAAATATCTTCCGAATGCCGTTTCAAATGCAAAGAAAATTTCACATGGAACGATTTTTCATGCGTTAGCGAAATAGACAACGAAGAGTGATCTGATCTTTTTACCCGAAACTTCTTATTTTTTGCCGATAACGGCAAGAAACAGCTATCTCACACATTTTACACTATGGAGCTCCCATTTGTCTTCCCGTTCGATTTTTCCACTCTTTAAGTCAACGCACCACGCTTCGTTGTCATAATATGAATAGTCATAATAATCGTCATCATCCTCCTCATAATCACGCACTTTTCTCAGTACATCGTCTGTTTTTGCGATATTGGTAGTGGAACTCCAGAGAAATGAATCCATTACATCCATATCAGGGAAATATGTAGCCATATCCGATTTTTCATAGTTTACAAGTGAAAAAAGCTCGTTTCTGTTCGGCAGTCTCCAGTCTGAATAACCTGCATATTCGAGGTTTTCGCAGTATGCAAGAGCATCCGCCCAATTCAGCTCCGACGGAGCGTTTGACTTCTGCCATATCAGATCGGTCGCAGGGTCTTTTACTATTTTCTCTCCGTTGTTTTTCGATATTTCAAACTTTGAAGAATGTTCCTTTTTATCTCCTTTCACGCATATAAAATCCATTTCATACCCGGTGGATCTTACTTCAGTCATACCGATCCAAACTACCAGAACATTTTTTCCGTATAAAGTCCCTGACATAAGGCGGTAAGCGCTTATTCCCAACTCAGACCAGAATTCAGGACCGCTGTAATCGTTTGTATCGACAAGATTCACAAGTTCCCATATCTCAGGCAGCCGCCATCCCTCTCCGACATTTTCGCAGTACGCTTTAGCATCGTCATACTTCAATTGTTTGTCTGCCGACAGCCAGTTAAGACCTGAAGCGTGTTCAGTTATAATTCCGTATGATGAAGTAAAATTGAGCGGCTTGCAAGTTTTGCCGGCATACTGGGAATCCTGACCGAAAAGCTCTCCCCCTTCTTCAGCACATGGCATCTCGAACTCTTTTGCCCATTTACTCGGTGATTTATAATTTTCTTCGTTGTAGCAGAGCTTCTGCCCCGTGCAGATATTTTTTGAAATATCGATTTCTTCACATTTTTTGCCGTTTATCCGATAACCGTCCTTACATTTGCAGGTATAAGTTTTCAGGTCTTTTGCAACACACTTTTCTCCATCTTTGCACGAATCGGCTTTGCAGGGGCTTGCGCACTTTTTTCCGTCCCAGAAAAAACCTTCAGCGCAGGCGCAGCGGTATCTTTTCGCACTTTTCGGGAAACACTCGTCCAAAGCGTTTTCAATATCTTTGCACGGATCGTATCTGCACGGATCTTCAACACATCCTTCGCCGTTCCAGAAAAAACCGCCCTCGCAAAGTCCGCCGCCTCTGACACAGAAAGTTCCGTATTCTATATTTTTTTCCCGGGTTTCAGTGTAGCCGCCGAGCGCCGAAAACGTATAAGCTTCTTCAGGGGAACCGATTTTTGTTGAAGAAGACCAGAAAAGATGAGGATAATCGGTAATTTCCACTGCAAATCTTCTGATTTCGTAATTGTACATCGTGAAAAGTTCGTTTATGCTCGGCAGTCTCCAGTCGCTGAAACCTGCATATTCAAGATTCTCGCAGTAGAAAAGAGCTTCTTCCCAGTTTTTTTCCGTCTCAAGATTTTTCTGCCACAGCAATTTGTAGCGGGACCCTTCCAGAACCTCGTCTCCGGCCATACTTTTCGTTACAAGCAATGAATAAGTATCATACTTTTCGCCCCTGACGCAACGCAGGATGTGGCTTTCCTCCTTCTGTGCGATAGTTGTTTCGACATCGTATACAGACTGCTCTCCTGAATCATTATGATCTTTGATAATATACGGGTAATAATTGCCAGAATAGTCGGAATAATCCATTGATGAAGTCCAAAAATAAAGATCATCGGAACTGTTCTGCCGATATTCAAAACCGCTTTCTGCCGCCTCCTCATCGTTCAATCCGGCAATAGTCACTGTTTCCGGAAGAGTGGGAAGGCGCCAGTAGCTGAAGCCGCCGTATTCAAGATTTTTGCAGAAATCAGATGCCTCTTTCCAAGTTCTTTCTAGAAAAAATGAAGATGTCCACTCCAGTCCGGTATAGTTGTCAACTGTCACTTTTTCATCTTTGACATCCGACTTTACCGAAAAATGTCTTTTAGTGCAGAATCCGCGCTTTGAATACTGCGCATCCTGGCCGTAAAATTTTTCTCCGTATTCAGGACAAACTATTTCGCCTTCGTTGTCATAACACAAATCAAAGTTCCGGCATACAAAGGCTTCATTCGTCGCTGGATAAAGCACATAGTCTTCATCTTCTTCATCAATCGTTCCGCTTTCCCTTCCGTCAGAATCGCTGCCTTTATTTGCATCCGATTCAGCAGCCGACTTGGAAGAAGAACATGAAAAAAGAAAAACAAGAGAAAAAATGATCAATAATTTAAATAAATTTCGCATTTCTGCCTCGCATCACAATGAGCAGCAAATAGTTTACTTCATTTCAACTTTTTGTCCAGCAAGCAGCAGCAGCCTGCTTTTTCGTGCCAATCTGATTTTTTCAATATTTGATCCTGAAATAATCAAGCAGTGCTTTGTAGTCATCCTGTGCCGAAAGGCAGGTATCGCGCAGGAATGCGTTGTGTTTTCCCCAGTTCTGGATACCGCGGTAGTAATAAAGGCGCAGATTTTCTGTGATTATGAACGGAACGATTCCCGCTTTCAGGCACTGCCAGAACATGAGAAGTCTGCCGACTCTGCCGTTTCCGTCCTGGAACGG
>DBYV01000067.1:11763-12311 GCA_002310995.1 bacterium UBP6_UBA1177
TGAAAATCGAGAATATCGTCAAATTTAACCTCTTTCAGCGCGTTGTCCGCGGCAAGAAGCGTTTTCACACGGCTGTGGACATCCTCAGGTAATGTTGTTTCCTCAAATCCGATTTCGTTCGGAAAACGTTTGTATGCGCCTACTGCGAACCACGATTTGCGGCTATCCGAAGTCGATTCCTTCAAAATCGAGTGAAGCTGCTTTATGTGAGATTCTGTGATTTTTTCTTGAGCGTGGTCGATAACAAAGTCTATACACCTGAAATGATTGACGGTTTCAATAATATCATCGACATTTGTGTTTTTTGACGCGAAACCGAGCGTGTTGGTCTCAAATATAAACCGCGTCTGATCTTTCGTGAGTCTGCTCCCTTCGATGTGGTTCGAGCTGTATGTCAGTTCAACCTGCGTCCTGTGGTAGATCCCGCCCTTGAGTTTGGATTCTTTCTGCTCGCGTAGTGTGGTCAAAAGCGGAGTTGTCTTTGTTTTAGTGCGCTTTGGCAGGACCGCATCTGAGGGAATATTCCACGTTTTTCCGACAAGAAACGC
>DBYV01000067.1:12370-16889 GCA_002310995.1 bacterium UBP6_UBA1177
CTGAGCCACTGACAAATATTCCATAAGAACCTCTTAAAACCAAACAATCTATCGGCAAGAATTTTACAAAATTTACCTTAAAAACGCAATTTTTTGCCGATAACGGCAAGAAAAAAACAGATATCAGGTCAACTTTGTCGGGTTATAACCCTATAAACCAACAATTTTTTACAAGTATATCGGGTTATAATACTATAAACTTTTGATGCGTATACATGTAAAAGCATTATTCTGTTATTTGCCATTTAACGGTGGTAAAATCAGAAAAAAACAGACATTGCACTCTTTAACTTGCCTTTTTCTCAAATTTCCTTAAAATTATTCGATTTTTTGATACGGAGGTTAAAATGAAAAAACTTCTCTTTCTCAGTGTGATTTTCGTAACGATTCTGCTCGCAGGCTGCGGAAACTCGAAAAACGAAGATAAAACCGATTCGGGCGAGGCAGCTAATGACGCAGATGCCGATAAGATTGATACGAATTCTTCTGACTCAGATTCGGATAACGGAGATTCTTATGAACCGCAGCCTGACGATGATCCGGACGACACTGGTTCCGACGAGACTGCGAACGATGCAGATGCCGATATAGTTGATACGAATCTGTCTGACTCAGATCCAGATAACGGAGATTCATATGAACCGCAGCCTGATGATGATCCGGACGACACTGATTCCGGCAATTCCGGAGGTTACAGTGACGGATGCAGCACAAAAACTTCCTACGGCTCGACATCATTCACGAGAGACGAAAGCAATGTTTTCAAAGACTGTGCAAGAGAGACACAAAAAGTTGACTGCTATCCTTATCAATTTGATGCAGCAGAGTTTATTTCAAAACTCCAGAAAGTAACGATAATTTTTAAAAAAGATTCTGATACATCCCATGATTTCATTCCTGATTCGATGACTTTTTCACACCTTACAGGTTGTGATATATATCATGCCGGAGGCTCAGCTGAGGATGCACATCCGTGTCTTGACCCTTGTCCCAAATTCTATTTTGCAACAGACAATGCAACTTTTAAAATCGTTAATTTTCAGCACAATGACGAATATTATCCCAATGCTCCGCTCGACAATGCCTACTTTTACTCATACAACGCTGATGAAAAAATTGCTCTTACTATTGAAACTTACAACAACACAGCCTCTTTCAACATTCCTGGTTCAAAAATAACTGTACCTGTTGAAATTCAGATTGATGAAAACTGATCTTAACTGACACGAGGAATCAAATTTATCACTATGCGAACAGTGAGTCTTGAAAAATTCAAAAAAATCAAGTGTTTTCATAAAAAATGCCGATTTTTTGACATATCTTTTTCAGAAAAATGCCGATTTTTTGACATATATTCGGCTGAAAAATGCCGATTTTTTGACATATCGACGGTTTGGTGTGATTTCTTAAACTTGCTTTTTCGTGCAAAATCTATGTTTGTTAACTTGCTTTTTCGTGCAAAATCTATGTTTGTTAACTTGCTTTTTCGTGATTTTCAATTATTGTGGCATTGATTTTGTTGATTTATTGAGAGATGATCCATGAAAAGAAAAATTTATCAGAAAATGCTTGAGTGGAAATCAAAGTCTGGCGGTTCTTCGGCTCTCCTTATTGACGGGGCTCGGCGTGTTGGAAAAAGTTATATCGCAAGTCTGTTCGCAAAACAGGAGTATAAAAGCTATATCATTATAGATTTCGGCAATGTGTCGCCGGAAATAACTTCACTTTTTGAAAACGAAAGCTCTAATCTCGACTTTTTTTTAGCAAAACTTTCATCTTTTTATTCTACAAAACTTTATGAAAGGGACTCTCTGATTGTTTTTGACGAGGTTCAGCAGTTCCCGATGGCAAGACAGCTTGTGAAATATTTAGTCGCGGACGGGCGTTATGACTATATGGAAACAGGTTCGCTGATTAGGCTGAAAAAGAACACCGAAAACATCATAATTCCTTCGGAAGAAGAGCATATCGAGATGTTTCCGCTTGATTTTGAGGAATTTCTCTGGGCCATGGGTGATGAGGCGACAGTTCCTTTAATCCGGCAGTGTTTTGAAGAAAAGAAACCGTTAGGAGAAGCACTTCATAGAAAAATAATGAATGATTTCAGACAGTATGTCCTTGTAGGAGGAATGCCGCAATCAGTCCTTGCTTATCTCAAAGAAAAGGATTTTGCCGCAGCTGACGAAGCAAAAAGAAAGATTTTACGCCTTTACCGCGACGATATTTCCAAATTTGCGGCAGGTTACGAGGAAAAAGTTTACGCAGTTTTTGATGAAATTCCCGGACAGCTTTCAAAAAAGGAGAAAAAATATACGTTTTCCGCAATCGACAAAAACGCCCGTTTCAGAAGTTACGAGGATTCTTTTATCTGGCTTAACGAAGCTATGGTTACGAATTCCTGCTACAATTCGACAGATCCCAACATCGGGCTTGCCCTGACCTCGGAACACTCGACGCAGAAATGCTACATGGCTGATACAGGACTTCTTGTAACGCTGACTTTCATGGATAAATCCTACACCGCAAACGAGCTCTACAAGGCGGTTCTCTTTGATAAAATTGATATCAATGAAGGGATGATTATGGAAAACATCGTGGCGCAGATGCTTCGCACAAACGGCCATAAACTCTATTTTTACTCTCGCAGCGACAATCTTCATCGGGAAAATCACATCGAGATCGACTTCCTTATCGCAAACAGCAAAAAAATTTCTCCGATAGAAGTAAAATCGGCTTCTTACCGCTCCCACGCATCACTTGACAAATTTTTGAGGAAATTCTCTGCAAAAACCGGCACTCCTTACATTCTTTACCCGAAAGATGTCGCCGAAAAAGACGGAATTCTGCATCTTCCGCTTTACATGGCAATGTGTTTATAGTTGCGAAGCTGTTTTTTCGAGATTTATCCGGCTATATTCCGGCAATTTTCCTTTTCAGCGCAACCCGCATAAACCAGAAATAGTAGCCCGTAAGTATCGATGTCGTGATAAACCAGCTTATGGGATAGCACGCAAGAAGCGTGGCATAGTCGCTATGCATCGGAAAAACGGTGAAAACCCAGATGACGCGCGTCACGCAGATGCCGAGCAGCGCAATCAGAGCGGGAGCGAGAGAATTGCCGTAACCACGCAGACTTCCTGAGAAAATTTCGGTTGTAAGGTTCAGAAACTGGAAAGATGTGATGTAGAGAATTCTAGTTCTTCCGTATTCAATGACAGCTGGATCGCCGTTGAAAAGAGCAAGTAGTTCTCTCGAAAAAATAATTATCGGAAGAGCTACCGCAGCAGTGAAGGCGCAGTCCATCCAGAAGGCGTGAAGAGTGACTTTTTTGCAGCGGTCGAACTTCTTCGCGCCGTAATTCTGCCCTATGAAAGCGGTACATGCCTGGCCGAAAGCGTTCACGATGAAGTATGCGAAGATTTCGGTATTGAAAGCGGCAGCCGAAGCAGCCATGACATCGGGACCTAAAGAGTTTATCGCAGACTGGATTATAATATTTGAAAGGGCAAAAACCATGCTCTGGACACCTGCCGGAACACCGATGCGCAGGATTTCCAAAAGCGAGGCATGGTCAGCTCTGATGAGGTGGAACTCGATCCCGACATCGCTTTTCGAGCGAAGAAGAACTATGAACATAGCTCCGGAACTCAGGATGTTCGAAATGACTGTGGCGATAGCGACTCCTTCAGCCCCCATTTTGAGAACGAGAACGAAAAAGAGGTTGAGCAGAACATTCACGATTCCGGCAGCAATAAGGCAGAAAAGCGGAGTATTCGTGTCACCCTTCGAGCGGAAAATCGCCGATTCAAAGTTGTAAAGCAGTATCGCCGGAAGTCCCGAAATGTAGATTCTGAAATATGAAAGCGCCATAGGAAAAACCTCTTCCGGAACCGAAAGAAGCGACATGATGCGGCTTGAAACAGCAAGCGCTACAAGCGCCATCACGCTTCCGCAGACAAGGCTTAAAAAGACCGCAGTGTGGACAGCCTTCTTCACCCCTACTCCGTCACCGCGCCCGATACACTTGGCGATAACGACTGTCGCGCCGGTCGAAATTCCGACAAAAAGGTTTACGACAATGCCGATAACAGGCGTGTTGCAGCCGACAGCAGCCATCGCGAACTTGCTCGCGAAACGCCCGACGACCATGACGTCCGCCGCATTGAAAAACTGCTGCAGGATACCCGTCAGAGCAAGCGGGATCGCAAACTGAAGTATTTTTGCGGCGAAACCGCCGTTAAGCATGTCGATTTCACGTCTCATCGAATCCTCTCGCATTTCAGCCAAGCAGCTTGAAAGCGGTGAATTATCCTGTCGGAAGAAAGAAAGTCAATAAGAGTAAAAACTTGCCTTTCACCCGACTTTCTTTATTATACGTTGTCTTTGATTTTTTAGAGGTTTTATTTTGTTAATAGAGAATAAGTTTTTCAAGAATCAAGAATCAAGAATCAAGAATCAAGAATCAAGAATCAAGAATCAAGAATCAAGAATCAAGAATCCGCTTTTAATTATATCTAAT
>DBYV01000015.1 GCA_002310995.1 bacterium UBP6_UBA1177
ACAGTGACTTTTGTTTTCAGAACGAACTTCTGGATCAGGTATTCAAGTCCTACGCAGAAAACAAGCGACGCAACGACAACGACCAGAGCTCTTATTCCGAAGTTGAAAAGAGCCGAAACGAGGGCCGGCAACATTGCCGCGCAGACCAGCCACATGACTTTGTTCGTCGTAAGCCGCCCTTTCTCGTGCGGGGAAAGCGAAACTTTTAAATTATCCATTTTTCACTCCTATTTTTTTGCTGCTCTTTCTCTTCTTATTCTTCCGACATTCGCCTTCGCGAGCCTGATGTAGTCAAGCAGAGGACGTGCGCTCGGACATGTGTAGCTGCAGCAGCCGCACTCGATGCAGTCGGTGACGTTGAGGGCGTCAAGTTCGTCCCATCTTCCTTTTTCGGAAAGTTTTTCGTAAAGGAAAGGCTCAAGCCCCATCGGACATGCCGCGACGCATTTCGCACAACGGATGCAGTTCTGGACTTCGTGCCTTTTCGCCTCGCTCGCATCAAGCAGAAGAACGCCGCTTGTACCTTTCGTGACGGGGAATTCGGCTGAAACGGCAGCTTTTCCCATCATCGGGCCGCCCGAAATTATTTTTGCGGTCCCTTCAGGAATTCCGCCCGATTTTTCGATGAGAACGCTCGCCGGAATGCCTATTCTGACAAGGTAGTTCGCAGGTTTCGCGAGTTTTTTGCCGGTAACGGTGACAACTCTTTCAAAAAGCGGTTTGTGTTTCTGGACCGCTTCGTAGATCGCGAGAGCACTTCCGACGTTGTCAACTACGCAGCCGACATCGAGCGGAAGTTTGCCGGAGGGAACTTCGCGGTTGCGGATAGCTTTGATAAGCTGTTTTTCTGCACCCTGCGGATATTTCAGCATAAGCGGCTGTACTGTCGTTCCAGGGAAATTTGCGGCAGCTTTCGTCATTTTTTCGATCGCATCGGGTTTGTTCGCCTCGATCCCGATGACGGCAGTATCGATCTTGAGTGCTTTTTTCATAACTTCGACACCGACAAAGATCTCTTCCGTCCTTTCGAGCATGACTCTGTGGTCAGCCGTGAGGTAAGGCTCGCATTCGACCGCGTTGATGATGAGCGTGTCAGCTTTTTTGCCTTCCGGGATCGTGTATTTGACATGGGTCGGGAAGCACGCGCCGCCCATTCCGACGATGCCTGCCGACTTCATCGTAGCGACGATTTCCTCGGGAGTTGCCGTGATCTCGCGGATAAGTTCGGGAGTTCTGATGATGCTTTCCTCCCACTCGTCAGCCTCGTCGACATCAATGATGACCGCTTTGACAGCGAATCCTGCCGGATCTTTGATCGTGTCGACCGCGAAAACTGTTCCGCTTACCGAAGAATGGATGTTTACCGAGACAAAACCGCCTGCCTCGCCGATAAGCGTTCCGACTTTTACCTTGTCGCCTTTTTTTACAACAGGTGACGCAGGTGCGCCGATGTGCTGCGAAAGCGGAATCATTACCCGTTTTGGAAGCTCGACCGCCTCGATGGGTGTTCCAGCGCTTATTTTGTTCTCCGGCGGATGAACGCCGCCGATTTTAAACGTCTTGAAATTCAAACTCTCCTCCCCCAAAAATTGTCAACATGACTTAAAGCCGGATTTTTTTATTCTTTTCTTAATTTAATGCAAGGAAAATCGACAAGAATTGCGATTTGACACCTCTCGATATTTAGACAAAGAAATGTGGCGGCTCTTTACTTTATTTTGTTCCAGCCTAAAATATGTATGTTTTTTTGTTTGTTCACTTTTGTTTAGGAGGCACTTGATGAAAAATTTTCTCTCTATTTTCTCTATTCTGCTACTTGCTTCGTTTTTATGCGTAAACTGCGGCGGCCCAGAGAAAAAACCGACAAAAGTCCAAGATCAAACCAACACTGAAAATGTAGACACAGATACAGATCCAGCCGATGCGGGTTCTGAATCGAATTGCGGCAACAATATTGTTGATGAAGGCGAGACATGCGACGGCGGTGCAATGGAATGCAGCGAAATCAACCCCAATTACACCGGTTACGCTGTCTGCAAAGATGACTGCACCGGCTGGGATATAAGCGGCTGCATATTAAACGACACACCCGATTCAGATTCAAACAACACAATGCCTGATACAGATCCCGATACCGGCGACACCGCTCCTGTTGACACTGGTTCTGTTTTCAATTTCGGCCCTTACATGGTCAATTTGATTGATGTAAAATCCGGTACCGACGGTGCACCAAGAGATTTCAGAATTTACGAACCAACGGGCGCTGAAGGAAATATTCCAGTAATCCATTTTCTTCACGGATTCAGTTATAAAATCGCTTACTACGACGATTTCCTGACACAGCTTGCATCTCACGGATTTATTGTTGTTTCAAGCCAGTCAAACCACGGCACATTGGGCATCGGCGGTGATACAACAACCAAGGAAGCGGAACAAATTGTAACATTCCTCAACTGGCTCAAGCAGAATCTTCAGACGAAGGTTTCAGTAACCGTTGATGTTGACAATATCGGCATTTCAGGACACAGCCGCGGTGGAAAAGTTTCGAACCGAGTTCTCAACAGCGATCCTACAATAGCAAAAGCTTTCTTCGGAGTTGATCCTGTCGACTCGACTCCGCCTATGGACGGAGTTATTACTGAATCCGATCCGAGTAGCCTCGATGATCCGGTTCAATTTACCGGAGAATCGATGTTCTTGGGAACTGAACTCGGTCCTCAGAAAAAATTAGGAACTTCTTGTGCTCCGAACGGAGACAACAGCGTTCATTTTTATGCAAGCTATCCGTCACCAAGCCACCATATTATCGCAGCAGGCGTAGGCCATGCGGACATGGTCGACCCTGCGGATGTCAAGGCTTGCGGAACATATTGCTCGGCTTGCAAAAGCAGCGGCAATACCGCGCTCAACCAGCAGTTTATCTCCTACACCGGCGGACTTATGACAGCTTTTTTCAACGCAACACTCAAAGGCGAAACTCAATATGAGGCACTTCTTGACGATGTTTCGCAGCATCCTTTTGCAACCATTATTAACGAACATAAATAACATAGTATATTCTTTTTCAAACAATTTATTTGATTTTCTTTTCAATACTTTTATAATCGTACTGTTCTAATCAAGTTCTTTTTGATAACCGATTTCGACTTATCTTTTCACTATTTGGAGGTTAAAAAATGAAAAAAGTACTTTCCGTTTTCTCACTTCTGTTATTATTCTCTTTTTTCTTGGCAAGTTGTGGAAGTTCATCAACTAACGATTCTGCTGACACCGAAACAGGTGCCGACACAGGATCGGAAGCAGACACTGATTCTGGTTCGACCGACACTCAACCGGCAGACACAGGCTCTGAATGCGGCAACAAAACTACCGAAGTTGGCGAAGCTTGTGACGGCGATGCAAAAGAATGCAGCGAAATTGACCCGAGTTACACCGGCGGATACGCAATCTGCAAAACAGACTGCAGCGGCTATGATTTCAGCGGATGCAACGGCGGTCAGAATCCTGATCCGGCCGATTCAGGCGATTCCGGTGATTCCGGTGACACAACACCCGGTGGCGACACAGATCCTGACACGACCGACACAACAGGAGAAGACATCGGCGGCGAGATTCCGGTAGATACAAACTTTATAAGATTCACTGCCGACAACGACCCGAACAAACCGGCATTCGTAACTGTTGACGACATTGATAATGACGGTTATCAGGACATGATTGTTGCCCAGTACGGCCCGGCACTGTCAGGGAATTACGATATTTACTGGGGAACGGGCAAACTTGACCAGTGGACAAAAGAGACATTGAATATCGGCGGCAACAACGGAATCAGTTTCCCGCATCCCGTAAAAGTCGCAGATATTAACGGCGACGGAATAAAAGACATCGTTTCTCCGAGCGGATTTCTTGCATGTCTTGTAAATTGCGGAAACATTTTCTGGCTTGAAGGAACGGGCGTAAGAAACCAGTGGACAAAACACGAAATTATAACAAATAACGACCACTTCTTCTTCGATGTCTCACTTGTCGATATCGACGGTGACGGTATAACCGACATCCTTACGAACGCAAGCAAAAAAACGACACTCGGCGCCCAGGACGAACGTCTTATGTGGTTAAAAGGCACTGACACAGCTGACAAATTTGAAAAAACTGCAAGAGTCATCGCTGACGGAAACGGCGGACCTTTCCCAAGATTCGTAGACCTCAACGGCGACGGCAAAAAAGATATCGCTGTGGCACAGTTCTTTAACAAAAATATTTCCACACAGGGCAGCTTCATCTGGTTCGAGCAGATTGATACCGAGAACTGGACAAAACACATCATCGACAACGAGTCAGGCGAAAGCTTTATGCTCGAAATCATTGACAATCTTTACAATGACGGTGTCAGAAGAGCAGTCGGCGTCAACCACGTCAACTCGGCAGACAATCCCAGCGGTCCGAAAGAAGGCGTTTTCATATTCGACATTCCCGAAGATCCGACGCAACCCTGGACTAAAACAAACATTGCCGACATCAAATCGAGAAAATCACCTTTGGGCGGCAATCAGGCAGCTCCCGGTCTCTTCGGCTACGGTGACATCACCGGTAACGGCCTCATCGACCTCGTTGTCAGCGGTGACGGCGACTCCCGCGTATTCTGGTTTGAACAGAACCCGGCAGGCACATTCACCCAGCACACACTTGACGGCGTGGAAGGAGTATCGGTCAACAGCGAGGGTTCATTCGGCCAGGCAGGCGGAATGCAGATTGTTGACCTTGACGGCGACGGCAAAAATGAAATCGTCGTAACAACCTACGAAGGTAACAAACTTTACATCTACAAATACAATAAATAAAATCTCCGGCGAAACGGTTTTCTTAGCGGAGAATCAATGCCAAAATCACCTTTTTCATGGGTTCCGACGCTTTATTTCACTGAAGGATTGCCTTATTTCATAGTAAATACCATTTCCGTGGTAATGCTGAAAGATTTAGGAATAAGCAACGGCAGACTGGCAATGATGACAAGCCTTCTCGCCCTTCCCTGGCTTTTCAAACCGCTATGGAGCCCCATCGTTGACACGATAAAAAGTAAACGTTGGTGGATAATCGCGACCCAGATGACCATCGCCCTGACCGTGGCAGCTATCGCACTGACACTCTCTGAGCACTCAACTTTCACGATAACTCTCGTGCTGTTCTCCTTAACCGCATTTGCCTCAGCGACACACGACATTTCGGCAGACGGATACTATATGATCGCACTGAATGAGCGTGACCAGTCGGCTTACATCGGCATTCGGAGCACATTTTACCGGATCGCGATGGTTTTCGGGCAGGGAGTTCTGATTTTTATCGCCGGATTTATTGAAAAATATGCAAAAAACACCGCCGTTTCGTGGAAAATAACACTCGTTCTGACCGCAGCGATCATGGCGTCACTCGCTTTTTACCACTCCAATTTTCTTCCTAAAGCGGAGGGTGCGGCAAATGCGAACGCCGAAAGCAGACCGAAATTATTAAGCAATTTCATCAAAGCTTTCATTTCTTTCTTTACAAAACCGGGATGTCTCACAGCAATAACATTCATGCTTTTGTATCGTTTTCCCGAAGCATTGCTTATGAAAATGCTCTACCCGTTTTTCAGCGACCCTAAATCTTCGGGCGGACTCGGGCTCGGGAAAGAAGCATACGGTCTGATTTGCGGCTCGGCAGGAGTCGCGGCACTGCTTTTTGGCGGAATTTTGGGAGGTTTTTACATTTCCAGACACGGATTGCGCAAATCCATGCCGCTGATGGCGCTGAGTCTTACCTTGCCCTGCATAGTCTACCCATTCCTCGCGCTGGTCCAGCCTGAATCTCTCTGGTTAATAGGATTCTGCATCGCTTTCGATCAGTTCGGCTACGGATTCGGCTTCACCGCCTACACAGTTTATATGATGAAATTTTCCGATGGCCCGCTGAAAACATCACACTACGCGATTTGCACAGGCTTTATGGCACTTTCAGCAATCATTCCCGGAGCCATTGCCGGATATCTTCAGGAAATCTGCGGATATACAGGATTTTTCCTACTGGCTGCACTCAGTTGTGCCGCAACACTAGCAGTCTCTCGTCTGGCAGTAAAACCCTGGGAATAACGCTGAACTGACGGTAAAAGGGAATAGGGAGTTTAGGGAGTTTAAGGAGCCTAAGGAGCCTAAGGAGCCTAAGGAGTCTAGTGAGTCTAGGGAGTTTAGGGATCTTTGGTTCC
>DBYV01000062.1 GCA_002310995.1 bacterium UBP6_UBA1177
GGTTCTTCGGCTTTAGCGGGCTGCTGTTCAGCCGGCTTCGGTTCTTCAGATGCAGCTGCCGGTTGATCTGCGGGTTTAGGTTCTTCTGCCGGTGCGGTTTCCTGAGCGAAAAGAGTTCCGACGAGTAACACAAACAAAGTCAAAAAGGTCAAAATCTTCAAATTTTTCATGCTTTTCTCCGCTTATAACAAAAAAAACGCCTAAAATATATTGATATATAAGAAAAATGCAAACTTAACGGAGCTTTTTTTACGTATAAAAGCTGATTTTTTGAAAAAAATAAAATTAATGGAGTTTTGTTAGCGCTTCTTTGATTCTTCTGACGGCTTCGACCAGTTTGTCCAGTGAGGTTGCATAGGAGATGCGGATGCAGTCGCCGTTACCGAAGGATTCGCCGGCTACGCATGCTACGTGGGCATTGTAAAGCAGCCACATACAGAGGTCGTCGCTGTTTTTGATGACGGTCTCACCGTCTGTTTTGCCGAAGTAATACTTCATGTCGGGGAAAACATAGAATGCGCCTGACGGGGTGTTGCATTTTACGCCGGGGATGTCGTTCATCATCTTTACAACGGTGTCGCGGCGCTCGCGGAAAGCCTTCATCATGTCTCTGATTTCTTCCGAATTCTCCGGACAAAGCTCAAGAGCTTTTACAGCTGCGGCCTGCGCGATCGTGCAGATACCGGAAGTAATCTGACCCTGAATCTTGTTGGCAGCCTTGACGATAGTCTGCGGAGCCGCGATGTAGCCGATTCTCCAGCCTGTCATGGCATATCCTTTTGCAACGCCGTTGACGATGACAAGACGGTCCTTCAGGAAGTCGAACTGTCCCATGCTCTCGTGTTTGTGCTCGTACTGGATGAATTCGTAAATTTCATCGGAGATAACAATGATATCCGGGTATTTCCTCAACACTTCGGCGATGGCGGTAAGTTCAGCTTTTGTGAAAACGCTGCCGCTCGGGTTGCAGGGCGTGTTGATGAGCAGAGCTTTGGTTTTCGGGGTGATGGCTTTCTCGAAATCCTCTGCCGTGATTTTGAAGTCATGCGACATATCGCTTTTGACGATGACCGGCACGCCGCCGCTAAGTTTTACCATTTCGGGGTAGGATACCCAGAACGGAGCGGGGATAATGACCTCGTCACCGTCGTTGATTATAGCCTGCAGCACGTTGTTGATTGCCTGCTTCGCGCCGTTCGAAACGAGGATGTCGCTCTCTTTGTAGTCGAGGCCGTTGTCGCGTTTCAGCTTTTCGGCGATAGCTTTGCGCAATGCCGGTGTGCCTGGAACGGGCGGGTAGTGCGTATCGTTATTGTTGATGGCATCGATTGCCGCCTGTTTTGCCGATACCGGTGTATTGAAGTCGGGCTCGCCGATGCTCAGGCTGATTACATCGATACCCTGCGCTTTAAGTTCACGGCTTTTGTTGGTCATAGCCAGAGTGGCTGACTCAGTCATGTTCAAAACTCTTTTGGAAAGGGTGATTTCGCTCATGATTTATAACTCCATTAAAATTAAAAATTAAAAGTCTGTCGGGGAGCAGATGAAGCCTTTTATCGCGGTTGCAGCAGCTGTTGCCGGGCTTGCGAGATAGATTTCGGACTGGTTGCAGCCCATTCTACCTTTGAAGTTTCTGTTTGCAGTGCTGACGGTGATTTCGCCGGGAGCCATGATTCCTTCGTGTGCGCCGAGGCATGGTCCGCAGCCGGGGTTAAGAATTATTCCGCCTGCTTCGACGAAAATTTTGAAAAGTCCTTCTTCCATTGCCTTGAGATAAATATCGGAACTTGCCGGAAGAACGAGAAGTCTCGTTTCTTTCGCGATGTGTTTTCCTTTGAGGATTTCAGCGGCAATCCTCAGGTCTTCGATTCTTCCGTTTGTGCATGTGCCTATCAGAACCTGGTTGACTTTGACGTCGTGCATATTGCTGACTTTGTTGACGTTGTCTACCGTGTGCGGCATCGCAATCATCGGCTCGATTTCGGAAACATCGATTTCGAGAGTTTCAGCGTATTCCGCATCGGCATCAGGATAGATCGGAGTGTAGGCATCACGCGGGATGCCGTGTTTTTCGAGGAAGCTGAAAACTTTCTCGTCGGGCGCCATATATCCGTTTTTCGCGCCGATTTCAACCGACATATTCGTGAAAACAAGTCTGTCGGCAAGCTCGATATTTTCAATGTAATCGCCTGAAAATTCTACACTCTTGTAAAGTGCACCGTCAACTTTGATAAGTCCTGCGATGTGAAGGAGAACATCCTTCGATGAAACGTAGGATTTCGGCTTTCCTTTGAGGACGATTTTCATTGATTCCGGCACTTTGAGCCAGATTTCGCCTGTTGCCCAGATCCCTGCAGATTCACTTCTGCCG
This sequence comes from bacterium UBP6_UBA1177, assembly GCA_002310995.1. Classification (GTDB taxonomy): domain Bacteria; phylum UBP6; class UBA1177; order UBA1177; family UBA1177; genus UBA1177. Next base: position 2,372 of record DBYV01000062.1, read on the forward strand.
ATTCCGGTCGAGAATGCACCGAGTGCACCGTAAGTAACAGTGTGTGAGTCGCTGCCGACGATGAATTTGCCGGGAAGCGCGAAGCCTTCTTCGACCGTGACCTGATGGCATATTCCGCGGCCGCAGTCGTAGAAATTCTTGATTCCCTGTTCCTTGACGAACTGTCTCACAGTCTGGTGGTTCGTTGCCGCCTTTTCGTTTGCAGCCGGCACGATGTGGTCGAGAATTATAAGGATCTGGTTCGGATCATCGACCTTTTTTCCACCCATTTTCTTGAAAGTCGAATAGATCGCCGCGCTGTTGTCGTGCGTAAGAACGTGATCAGGTCTGATAGTCAGGATCGTTCCCGGAACGACCGGTCTTCCCGCCATTTTCGAAAAAATCTTTTCAGCAAAAGTCTGTCCCATTTTTTTACCTCATTTCAATTGAACAAAAACCTAAAAATCGGGCGATTTTGGCACTTTTTGAAAATAACTCAAATATTTTCGGATTTTTAATGATTTCTCACACACCTGACATTGCTGCTTGCGGTCTTGAAGTTCTTATCGGGACGACCTTTTGTAAAATTTAAGAACCATGCGTGGGCGGAATTATTAATGATGTTTGAGGAAGACCAGAACCACTCTCCGGGCATATCGGGGAAGTCTGAATACGGAGCTGCGGATTTATCATAGTCAAGAAGCGATTCAAGTTCATTTCTGTTGGGCAAACGCCAGTCTGAATAGCCTGCATAAATCAGATTTTCACAATATTGAAGAGCCAAGTGCCAAGTTTTATTTGTTTCATAAGTTTTTTGCCACATCAAGTTTGTAGCTGAATCGAGGACAACAATGTCTTCGCTTATTGTTTGAGTTGTGAATGAGGCTGTCGGCAGCTCGTTGCCGCGGACACACATCACATAGAGTTCATAGGTTTTTGCTATCAATGGAGACGATGAGTCGTAATAACTTACGGAATAGGCCTTGTCGGTATCGGTATCAGATTTACTTTCCTGGGAAGTCCAAAATCTTTTTGAAGAAGGTGTTATACTTGAAAAATACCTGGTGTCAAAGGCCGGTGTGTGTCTTCCGAGGTCAGAAATAGTATGAAGCTCTGTCGGGTTCGGCAGACGCCAGTCGGAATGTCCTGCGTATGTAAGAGTTTCACAGTATGAAACAGCATTGTTCCAGTCGAAAGTTTCGTCCGTCATTACTCTCTGCCATTCTAGCCCGGTATTGTTGTCAATAACAGTGTCGTCATCGTTTTCTTCCGAATCACCGGTGTTGACCGAAAAATTGTGAGGGAAGCAGGATTCTACTTCTGCATACTGCGCATCCTGACCGAAAAAATCTTCAAATTCTTCCGAGTAATCTGAGCATGAAAACTCTTCTGTCTCGGTGAAGCAGCGATCCTGACCAGTGCAGATATTACCGATTGACATCGAAGTGTTTACAGGCTTTGATTTACATGTGGTGCCGCTCCACGAGTATCCTGTTTCGCATCCGCATTTGTAATAGGTGTCAGTTATTACTGTTTCAAAGCCGTTGTCTCCATATTGTATGGCAGTTTCAATCATTTTAAAGCACTCATGGGTTGAATTTTCAATGATATTGCAGGGATTCGGGTCGCAGGGATTTTCCTCGGTTTCTGTGTCTCTGTCATTTTGCTCGGAATCTGTTGAATCCTCATCATTTTCCGACGAAGAGTCCCCATCGTCATCCGATGTCGGTTCGGTAGTTGTATCCGTGTCGTCGTCGTTATTTTCCAGAGTCGTATCAGCATCATCATCCGAAGTCGGTTCCGGCGTGGTGTCAGAATCATCCGAATCTGGATTTTCCGGTGCGGTGTCGATATCGCCTGACGGTTCGGTATCCGTTTGATTAGTGTTGACAGTGTCTTCGTTAGTCACTGTGTCGCCAGTATCAGGTTTGTTGTTCTCTTCAGAACTTCCGCTACCGCAGGAAACGACAAAAAACAGTGCGAAAAGTGCAAAAAATGCGAAGATTTTTTTCATTTTGTCCTCCTTAAAAACCGCAAAATTATAGGGAAAAAGTGAAAAAAGGCAAAAAATTATTTTTTGATTTTTTCCCAGTATTCTTTGATTTTCGCCTCGTAGCCGATGTTTTTCATCTTGTAGAACTGAGGCGGCTCGACATCTCCCGGGAAATAGCGCTGGTCGACCCAGTGGTTTTCGTAGTCGTGCGGATATTTGTAGTCGCCTTTCTCTTCACCGGGTGCGAAAGAGGAGTCGTTGATGAGATGTTTCGGTATTTCAAGAGCCGGATGTTCCTTGAAATAATCCTCAGCTGCGTGAAGTCCCATGTAGCTTGCGTTGCTTTTGGGAGCGGTCGCGAGGTAGTTTACGATGTGCGCCAGAATAATTTTTCCTTCCGGGTATCCCACAGCCTGAAAAGCCTGAAGCGCAGCGACTGCGAGCTCAAGTGCCCTTGGATCGGCGTTTCCGACATCTTCCGAAGCGAAAATTATCATTCTCCTCAGCAGGAAAAGTGGGTTGTCGCCCGATTCAATCATTTTGATGAGGTAGTAAAGCGCGGCATCAGGGTCGCTTCCGCGGAGACTTTTGATGAATGCGGAAATCGTGCGGTAGTGGAAATCGCCGGTTTTATCGTACTGGTTCGGATTTTCGACGAGTTCCATCACGTTTTCGCGGGTTATTTTACCATTTTCGCTCAGATGGAATGCGCTTTCCATTATCGAAACTGCGATTCTGACATCTCCTGAAGCCTCTTTCGCCATGATTTCAAGAAGTTCGTCATCGATTTCGGCTTTGAGATAATCCTTGGCTTTATGCAGAACTTTCATAATGTCTGTAACCGAGATTTTAGAGAATCTAACGCTTCTGGCACGCGAAAGGAGGGCGTTGTTGACGTAAAAAGAGGGATTTTCTGTCGTTGCTCCGATAAAAATTATTCCCTCGTTCTCGATCATCGGCAGGAAAATATCCTGCTGTGCCTTGTTGAAACGGTGGATCTCGTCAATAAAGACAATCTGTTTGTCAACGAAAACTGATTCTCGGTCTTTGTAAAGGATTTTCTTGATGTCGGCTGAACTGTCTGTAACTGCTGAGAATTTGTAAAGTTTGGCACCGTAAAGCCCGGCAGTTATCCGTGCGACTGTCGTTTTTCCGGTTCCGGGCGGGCCGTAAAAGATCATTGAAGGTAAGAAACCTGATTTTAAGAATGATTTCAGTAACTTGATGACATTCTGCTGGCCGACTACATCGTCGAAAGTTTCGGGCCTGAGCACCGAATATAAAGGAATGTATGCGGAATCGTTCATTTCTCTTTAGCCGGAACAGAGCCGTCAGGATTGAGCCCGCGCGCTTTGTAATCGGCTTTTATCCTGGCTTCTTTCACATCTTCAACAGTCATAAAAAGATTCATGAATTTCTGCGGAACGAATACGCTGGAATCACTCTTAAGAACTGCGAAAATCGTGTCAGGAAAACCTTTTTCATGGTCTGCAATTCTCTCGCTGTCCGATATGAAAAGCGAGTAGGAAAGCATTCTTGCCCTGACAGGATCTTCTTCGTCGATAACGAAAGCGGCAAGGTTGTCATTTACCTGCGAAGCTGTTCTCCAATCTACAGGAGTGTCGTATTTTTGGAACATTGTTTTCTTGATCGGATCAAAAAAGTAGAGTTTGTCGGGATAATCTTTCTTGAGCTGGACAAGATAAGCGTTTTTCGCATCGTATTCCGGAATCGAATCAAGATCTTTCTTTATTTTGTTGCTCAACTCCTCCATCCTTACCATTATCACGTTCTCATTTTTCCGTGTTATGACAAAGTATCCTTCTTCAGGAAGGAGTTTTATGGCTCCGCGGATCTTGTCTGTGACAGAGAAGGGGTCGTCGATTGAAACAGACCAGCGGACATATTCTTTCGGAAGTTTCCACATTCCATGTCTGTCGCCGAGGTAGATGAGGTAATTGAATTTTACTTTCGGAAGTTTTTCCTTGAGCTGTTTCAGAAAAAGGGCTTCTCTGAAAAAGTTTACGTCGACACTTATATTCGGACTTAGTATCTTTACGCTTTTTTTATCGCTGTTGAGTTCGATTTTTTTGGGATCGGCATAAGGGATGAAAGCTTTGACGTTGTCGAATTTTGGTGCTTCATCTATTGTCGAATGAACTTTGACATAAGCTAAAATATTTAGCAAAAGCGCCTTTTTTTCGTTTTCAGATATCGAAGAAGGTTTCGAAAGGGCGTCTTTCAGCATTTTTGCGAAAGTTTTGTCCGAAAGTTTATAGATCTGATTCGCTATTTCGTCTACAGAAGAAGCCGATTCTGTTTTCTCTTTCGTAAGAGTGTCAAGCAGCTTCTTTCTGTTCTGAATTTCGGAAGGGGAGAGCATAGGGTTATCGAAAAGATAGCTCAAAACGACTTCTGCTTTTGCATAAGCAGTTGATTTTCTTTTGTAATTCCTATACTGCCTTCCCCAGAATTCCGAAATTTCGCCCGATGCGATGTTGTAATAGGAAATTTCAGACATTTTTTTGCCGGTTTCGAGAAGCTCGTAAAGGGCAGGAAATGACGAAAGATTCTGTTCTTCTTTTGTCAAATCACCGTCCTGTGAATGAGTCTCGTTTATGAGCTTGGCGACATTGAGCATTTCGTTTACTTCGTTTTCAGACTGCCGGATCATCGCATAAAAATCTTTGTTCCAGAAGTCCGAACCAAGGTTTGTAGCCCGTATTACAAGTTTGTTTTCTTCAAAAACCGTATAGGTGATCGGTTGTTCTACAAAAAAATCCTTGTAATATTCGGAATATTGCTTCGCCATAGCGAACCGGTCGTAATTTTCGTCCCTAGACCATTTAATCATAAAATAAAGAAAAAGTCCGCCGACAATCACGAGGAGGATGAGATAACGCCAGTGAGAATTACTGTTTCTGTTTGCAGCAAGTTCTGAAGCGTGTACTTTTCTTTTGGGAGACATTACTATTTGTTCTCTTCTATGATTTCCAATACTACTTTCTGATTCTGGCGACTTGCAACTGCGCTGATGAGAGTACGGAGAGCGTTTGCGGTTCTGCCGCTTTTGCCTATAACTTTACCAACATCCTCAGGTGCGACTCTGAGTTCGATTATAGCCGTGTTTTTGCCTTCAATGTAGCTTACTTCAACGGCTTCGGGAACATCAACCAGTTTTTTTGCAATGAATTCAACAAATTCTTTCATAAGATCCTCCAAAAATTGAATAGATGTAAAACTCAAACACATATAAAAACCAACACCGCGGCAAATGTATTGATTTTCGAAAAAAAGGCAATTTTTTTATGATTTTTCAGAGAGTTTTTTAGTGTTGGCCGGTTCCGGGAGTGTGTTCCGCAATATCCCATTTGAAATTATCGATAAGAACAAGCGAATCGTACTGTGCGTCATTCAGATCCCAGATGGCAAGTCTCAAAGTTATGATTTCGCCGCCGACAACGTTTCCTTGTGTCGTTAGCCAGCCGGTACCGCCGTGATTTTCAAAACCTGTCTTTTTGAGATCGTCATTTCCGATGCAGGAAGTGGCGTCAAAAGCGCGTCCGTCTTTGTTTGTTACGGTATTCTGGTGCTTGCATATAGTGAAAAGACCGGCCGGAGCTAAATTTATACCGACAGGATTACCGTTCGCGTCCATTGCGAGATTTTTATCGGTCGGATTCTGCAAAGCCGGATTACTGCTTGTGTATTCTGAATCAAGCAGTGCAATAAAAAAGTCGTTGTACTGAGTACAAATGAATGTCGGATATTCTTCTGTCAGAAAGTAGATGTTAAAACTGAACGATCTTGCAGATTTAGGAGCTTTTATCTTCATTGTAAGCATAACTGCGTTGCGGACACCGCCCTGGGTCCCTGAATTGCCTTCTCCGCATACCGGAGCCGCCGGAAATTTTTCATCATTTGCTGCCAGCCAGTCCGACGGAGCGCCTGAATAATTATCCAAAGAGGTATATCCTGTGAAAGGATCGGTGACCTTGCCTGAGCTTAAACCGAGCATGAGTCCGCCTTCACGCGGTTTTATGAGGTCGCCCAGCTTTGAAAGCAAGCCGTTGCTTCCTTTGTGAACGTCTGTCGAAAGACCTGTCGGAGTCGATATTTTAGCGCTTATAAGACCCCATTCGTCAGAATCCTCTGTCGTAGTCTGGCAGATGCCGATAGCTTTTGCGTAATCGTAGGGATCGGTCGAACTTTGCTGTATTTCCGAGTCGCAATCGTAAATAATTTCTTCATATTCACAAAGTTGTGCAGGATTTTCCGCATCCCAGGCTTCTTTCGGGAAAGGGCAGACTTCCTTTGTTTCACAGCAGTCTGAGCATGCGCCATGACCGTCGCCGTCGAAATCGCTTCCGTCGTCAACGATACCGTTGCAGTCATCGTCTATGCCGTTGCTGCATAGTTTGCTGCCGAATTCATTTACTGGGAGAACTTCATCTTCGCATTTGCCCCATGTCCCGTCTTCCTGACAGGTGCTTATTCCGGCTTTGCACGGACCGACATTTTCTGTTTCAGGAAGTCCCTGATATGTACATTTCTGTGTTTCGCCTGGAGTGCAGTCTGCCGTTGCCGGATCGTAGTCTCCGTCATGTTCGCCGGGAGCGGAGTTGTCATTGTCACCGCTTTCTTCGTTACCGCCGTCGCTATTGTCACTGTCGTTGCTTTCGCTGTCTTTGTCATTGTCGTTTGGATCGTTGGTGCAGACTTTCTTCTCCGGGTCGCAGGTAAGACCGGCTCGGCAGTCGAAATTGCTTCTACAACTTTGTCCGACGTCAGCACTATTTTCCTCCTCATCTTCGTCCATACCGCACGAGACTAGAAAAAGTGCAAAAACTACAGTCAAAAAAATTAACTTGAAAATCTTCATAGTATCCTCCGGAACAGAAACAAAACTGAATTATTATAGTTTGCTGCGAACAACAATCAAGAGTTAGAGGATTTTACTGAATGGATATCGGAATTTTCAGTTAATTTGCGCTTAATTTTTCAAAATTGAGTCCGCCTGGATATGCGTAGCTTACATCCATTTCCCAGCCGTAGACAAAAAGTCCGCACGGATTTTCTGAACAGGAGAGAGTATGGTTTTTGAAAGCTGAACCGAGATCAACTATTGCGTAGGAGAAGTTTGTTCCTTCGATTGCATGGATATCCGTTACGGCACTACCGTCAAGAACAGGCGATTCACCGGTTGTCATTATGATTGTCGCGTAATTGGAAACATAGCTTCCGGGAGTAAGGAAAAGATAGTCCTTTCTGAACTGCTCGGCAGGCGGAATAAGCATCATTGCCGGGTCGCCGACACAATTATCATGATTTTCCTGAGTCTGGCAGGTTGCCGAAAGCATTTCAGAACCAGTCAGATACTGTGCGACCATAATCTGTTTGTCAGCTTCTACTTCAAGCGTTCCTTTAAAGTAGAATTCGGAATATTCGCCGGCATTGAGTTCGGTTTTTACATCTTTGACAGTGAAAGATGTCCAGCCTGACGGAACCGATATTTTTTCCGGTGTAGCGGGTTTGAATGTGAGTTTTGTTCCGTCTTCACTTGCATAGATTCTTACAAGATCCCATTCTTCGCCTCTCGCCTGAGATTTTACGAGAATATATTTCTTGCCCCAAGTCTGGACAGGGAAGAGCTGCTGCTCGATGTGGTCGCAGTAGCCGTAACCGTAAGGAATCGACGCACAGTCAACACCTGAAAATACGACAAATGGATGACAGTCGGATTTTTTAGTATCACAGTAAATTCTTGATCCGGATAAATCGCCTTGAACCTCAATCTGCGCAACCTGGCCTTTTTTCAAGGTAATAGAGCCTTCGGTATTTGCCGCAATCGCCGGAATTCCGTTGGAAGCTGTTACGGCAGAAGTCGGTTTTACGGTGATAACGGTGTCTTCATCGCTTACGCCGATTATTGTTGCGTAAGACTTTAATTCCGTGCCGGTTTCATTTGCTGAAACTACATAGTCAGTATAGACGCTTGTCGTGGGAATAAGCAGGGATGCGTCGTTGGAATACGATTTGGCGCACATTGTTCCCATAAGGCAGGCTATGGCATTGTAATCTACGCTGTAACCGCTATCTTCAAACGGATTCTTGCTGCTGTTATCAATCGGGGCAAACTGATAAATTGTGACGGGGATATTTGTTTTTATGCGGAAACTATCCCATTTTAAACCTTGTCCCGAAATATTTTTATCGTTCGGAAACATGACTATTCCAAGTTTACCGGGAGCGATTAAAAGTCCTTGTGATGTGGTCATAGTCATGCAGGCCGTGTCGTTGTCTATGCAGAAATAATTCTTGCCTGCATCGGTTTCACCTGCTGCGGAAGAGAGTGTAATGTCAACAACTACGTTTTCAGTGCTGCTGGTGTTGCTTATCGTAAGAGCGAAAATAGGGTCTGATCTGTCTGTGTTCATAAAAATTGTCGTGTAGAAGTCGCAACCCTGATAGCTGTGGTTTTTTGCAGCCTGATCGCAAAGAGATACACAGTTGTTGTCCTGACAGTATCCGCTTCCGCAATCTTTGACAACTTCGGAAGAGAAGAGTCCTTTTTCGCTGCATTTGAATACTTTAGAATAGTCTTCATCAGAGCATGTCGGTTCTCCCGGTGTGCAAACCTGCTGAGCGCATTTGTCGTTGTCACAGACTGAACTTTCGCCGCATTTTACCGATTCTTCAGCTGTTCCGTCGTCATTGCAGCGGATAATGTTTTCAAAGTTGTCGGGATCGCATCTCAGAAGTTTTCCTGCTTTGCAGAAAGAATCTGAATCATCATCTTCATCATCGTTATCTGTATCGTTTGTGTCGCTGTCGTTTCCGTTGTTGCCTGTGTCGCCGGTATCGTGTTCGTCTGGAATCTCGGAATCCCCGTTGTCTGATTCTTGTGCACAGACTTTCTTTTCAGGATCGCATACAAGACCTAGAAGGCAGTCAAAAGTCGATTCACAGTTTTCACCCAAACCTGCAGCAGCAGAAGTATCGGTTTCATCTTCTTCATCGCCGCCGCATGAAACAAGTAAAAATGCAAAAATCGAGAACATGAAAACTAACTTAAAAAATTTCATAGCATCCTCCAACACAAGTAAAACTGAATTATTATAGTTAAGAGGAAAAAATAATCAATTCATATTTTAGGGAAAAATTAAGGATTAGTATTGACCCGTTCCCGCTTTTGCCGGTTTCGGAAGCCATTTGAAGCCGTCGAGAAGAACGGTCGAATCCCACGAATGGTCAGGACCGTAGCCGACTTCACCCTGTTCCCAGAGTGCAAGTCTCAAAGTGATCGTTTCGCCCGGAACGACATTGCCAGTAGTCTTGAGCCAGCCTGTGCCGCCGCTGCTGAATGTGTCGAAACCGGTTCCTTCGAGAAGAGTTGTTCCCTGTGAGCAGTTCGAAGCATAGTCGCCGTTCGAGCCGCAGACCATGAAAAGTCCGTTGGGTGCGAGGTCAACACCGACGGGATTTCCTTTTTCGTCTTTTGCCAGGTTTTTATCGTAAGGATTCTGGAACTTGTCGTCTGGGTAAGCGGTGTTGTGTTCGGAATCGAGCAGGGCAATGAAAAAGTCGTTGTAGTTGCTAGGAGAGCATACGGTGTTCGGATATTCGACCGAAAAGAAGAAGAGGTTGAATTGGAAAGCTCTTGCATTCATCGGTGCCTTGACCTTAAGCGTAAGCATGATCGGGTCTTGAACTGAAGGAATGGTTTTGCCTTCGCACTGGTTTGAAAGTTCTTCTGTAACTGCAGTTCCGCCGCATGAAGGCGATTTCGGAATAGCACAGCCCGGCATCATATTTATCCAATCCGAAGGAATCGTGCTCGCCGTTTTCATATCACCGGATGAAAGTTTGGCACATTCAGCGTCTTTTGTCGGATTGTTCCACGGACCCGTCGAAAGGATCGCTATTTTGGAGCCTTCAAGCGGAGTGATATTGTTGCCGAATTTAGCGGCTGCCGCGAAAGTTTTATAGTCGTCTTCAAAATATGGAAGAGGACGGCTTGCTCTGTTCGATTTGTCGTAAGTTGTTCCTGTAAAAATATTGTAGCTTCCGCATGAATCATTGGCGATGTTTTCAGTTACCGGATCTCCGGCAAGTGAAATTTCGGCAGAAACAAGCTGGTCGCCGCAGATTCCCATTGCATGTGCCAGTTTTACCGCGTTTCCCGGATAGTCGCCGACAGCAAGTTCTCCGTCCTCGCCGTCGCAGGAAGTCGCTTCATCTGTCTCACCGTTGCAGTTGTTGTCAACTTCGTCTCCCTGCATCTCATAAGCGCCAGGATATATTGTTGCGGGATCGAATCCTTTGCAGTCTGTAGCGGTTTCACAGCAGTCTGTGCAAGAGCCGAAACCGTCGCCATCGAAATCTGAGCCGTTGTCAACAGTTCCATCGCAGTCGTCGTCTATTCCGTTGCTGCACAGTGCATCGCCGAATTCAGCTACAGGAAGAACTTCGCCAACGCATTTTCCCCAGCTTCCGTCATCTTTACAGGTACTGATTCCTCTTCTACACGGACCGACATTCTCTGTTGCAGGATCAGCCTGATAACCGCATCCGCACTTGTCTCCAGGAGTGCATTTGCCGTTCATTGAACATTCTTTTATGGAAGAACCGCCGCCGTTGCCTGAACCGGTGTCGCCACTGTCTGAGGTGTCATCGCTATCAGAGGTGTCTCCTGTATCGGAATCACTGCCGTCGTGGTGTCCTGAACCGCCGCCTGATTCAGACTCGCAGGTTTTCTTTTCAGTGTCGCAGAAATAACCTACAGGACAGTCAAGAGTCGAAGAACAGGCTGTTCCACCGTGATTCCCGGCTTCATTTTCCTCTTCGTCTCCTGAACATGCGACAAAGAAATTCAGCGCAAACATAATAAATGTCAAAACTGAAAAAAATCGAAAAATTTTCATGTAAACCTCCAAAAGTCAACATGTTAAACAAAAAATTATTGTTAAATTCATGAAAAAAGCAAGTCGGCATTATCGTTAATATCGATTCGCAACGCCTTAAACCTCACGGCGTCACGCCGTCACGTCGTTACGACAAAATGTTGGCGGTGTTGAAAAGAACAACAAAAAATTGGCGGCCTTTAAAAAGAAGTGTTATATTGCCGCGATTTTTTTGTTTCGAGGGGTAGATATGGAAAAAAATTCTTTGATTTTTGTTGCAGGTCACAAAGGACTTGTTGGCAGCGCACTTGTCCGCGAACTCAAGTCAAAAGGTTACAATAATCTCATTATGAAGACTTCTTCAGAGCTGGATCTTACAAACCAGGTCGCAACGGAGCGTTTTTTTGCCGAAAACCGTCCTGAGTATGTTTTTCTTGCAGCAGCACGCGTCGGCGGAATAGGAGCGAACACAAATCATCGCGCAGACATGATCTACAACAACCTCATGATCGAATCGAACGTGATACACAATTCATACAAGTTCGGCGTAAAAAAACTCCTTTTTCTTGGTTCAAGCTGCATTTATCCTAAGTTTGCACCACAGCCGATGAGTGAAGATGTCCTGCTGACGAGTGAACTCGAATATACCAATGAACCTTATGCGATTGCCAAAATCGCAGGTCTCAAGCTCTGTGAATCTTATAATATTCAATATGGTACGAACTTCATTTCGGTAATGCCGACCAATCTTTACGGCGAAAATGACTCTTTTGATCTTGAAAACGGGCATGTTCTTCCTGTTATGATAAGGAAATTCCACGAGGCCAAAGTTTTCGGGCGCGATTATGTCGAGCTTTGGGGTACAGGAAAGCCGCGCAGGGAGTTCCTTTACAGCGGAGATCTGGCTGAGGCAGTGGTAAAGGTTATGGAGGAAGTCTCATTTTCCGATCTCGTAAAAGATATGAAAGAGATAAGAAACACTCATATAAATATCGGAACAGGGGAAGATATATCCATCTACGAACTTGCCTACATTATCAGAGATATTGTCAGCTATGACGGAGATATCGTTTGGGATGCCTCGAAACCTGACGGAACGCCGCAAAAACTTCTCGACATTTCGAAGATAAAAAGTTTTGGATGGAAACCTCGGACAAAACTTACCGACGGAATAGAGCATGTTTACCGCTGGTATGTCAAAAACAACGGTAATTAGGAGCAAAATCAATGCTTTATGCTGATAAGCTCTTCTCAAAGGAGTGGTTCAAGAGTCTTTATCTTATCATCCAGGGTGCGCTGATAGCAGCTTTTGGCTACAACTTTTTCCTTATCCCTTATAAAATTATTCCCGGCGGTCTTATGGGTTTGAGCAGTGTTTTCTATCACTTGGTCGGTATTCCGGTAGGTCTTCTCACGATAATCATGAATATCCCGCTTATTCTCCTGGGGATGAAGATTTTAGGTAACCGTTTCGGCTATAAAACAATACTCGGAATGACGCTTCTTTCGCTTTTCAACGACGGAATGAACTATTTCTGGCATGATGTGAAACTGACTGATGACATATTTTTAAGCTGCATTATCGGCGGAACTCTGGTCGGAGTAGGGATAGCCTCTATTTTTAAGGCGAAGGCGACTACCGGCGGCACTGACATCATCGCCCAGCTTTTCCATGTCAAATTCAAGTTGTCAACTGGAAAAGTTGTTCTTTTCACAAACATAATATTCCTTTCGCTCGGTGCTTTGTCGATTCATCTCAAAAATCCGGAAACGACTGAATTTTTCAAAATGATAGTTTACGCGATAGTTGCGCAGTTCACCACTTCGAAAGTGCTTGACGTAATTCTTGAGGGAACTTCCTATTACAAAGGAATTTTCATCATTTCGAACAAATACGACGAGGTCAAGGAGAAGTTGCTGAATCAGATGCGACGCGGCGGAACGATGATCCACGGACGCGGAATGTTCAAGGATGACGAGCGCAGAATAATATTCACCGCAGTAAGCAGACGCGAGTCGGCATTTCTCAAAGAATACATCAAATCAATTGATCCACAGGCTTTCATAATCATTTTTCAGACAAACGAGATTTACGGGCAGGGATTTTTGCCGGTTAAGGATATTGAATAAACGTCACGTCGTTTCGTCGTCACGCCGTCACGATAAAAACGCCTTGATTTCCTCAAGGCGTTTCATTGCTTCCGCTCTTCCTTCCTGATAGACGCGTTCAAGTTCGTCAACATTTTTTTCGGTTCTGCTGATTCCGAGCGGTTTTTGGGGGCAGATGATGAACGCAGCCCCGGCTTTTTCCCTTGAAAAGATGTATTTGCGCTGTTCGTTGTATTTTTCGTGGCGCACGGCTACGGCTTCAATGAGTTTCGGATGTTTGCGGAGAAGGAACTTCATCAGCGGAAAGAAGCTGACAGGCTGTTTTGTGAAATCACGCGGCTGGGTGAGGACCACGACATTTTTTGTGTAGCCGATGCTTTCAAAGTATTCAATCGGAACGGAGTCTGCTATACCTCCGTCGAGAAGGAGTCTTCCGTCGATTTCCACCGGCCTTGAAACGCCCGGCATCGAAGCCGAGGCACGGATCCACTCCATTCCTTTTCTGGAATCGGAGATTTTCTGGTAGAGTACATTGCCTGTTTCCGCATCTGTCACAGCGACGTAAAACTCCATCGGGTCGTTGTCGAAAGTCTCATAATCAAACAGATCAAGCTGGTTCGGCAGGACATTGTAGCAGAAATCGGCGTTGTAGAGGTTGCCCGAAGTGAAAAGTGAATAAAAACTGCAATAGCGCCTGTCGTGGGCATATTTTTTGTTGTAGCGGATTGCGCGCCCGGGCTGTTTCGACTTGAAGTTGCAGCCGAAAGTCGCACCGGCAGAGACACCGATCATTCCGTCAAAAGTGATTCCGTTTTCCATGAACACATCGAGAACGCCGGTTGTAAACATCCCGCGCATTGCGCCGCCTTCAAGTATCAAGCCCTTTTTTTCAGCCATAATTTTCTCCGTATTGGTTGTCAAAAATCCAAGGCATTATACTCAAAATTACTTTTTAACATATTTTATTCCGCGTCCTGAACCGAGAGTCGTAATTATCCCGCTTTTTACCATTTTTCCGAGCACTGCTTCGATTGTTGTCGGGCTAACATCGGGCAGAATACGGCAGATTTCAGCTTTTGAAATAGGCAGAAGCGAATTTAAAACGGTGGCTTCGATGCGGGCCGATTTCGTGACTTTATTTGAGTTTACGACTGCAAAACGCCTGTCAAGTTCCTGATAACACTGATAAAGAACGCCGAGGAAGTTCTGCATGAAAGGAACATAGTCGTTTCTGCTTTCGTGCCAGTTTGCGGAAGATTCTTTCAAGGACTGGTAATACAAAAGTTTGTGTTTGTTGATCTGTTCCTCGAAAGAGATGTATTTTCCGGCATCGAAATCGTTTTTGTATAAAAGCAGCAGCGAAAGAAGTCTTGACATTCTGCCGTTGCCGTCTCTGAACGGGTGAATGCACAAGAAATCAAGGATAACGCACGGGATCAGGAGCAGAGCGTTTATGTCAGGGTCGGAGTTCGCTTCCATGTAAGCAAGAAACAGCTGTTCCATCGCGGCTTTTGTCTCTTTTGCAGGGGTAGGCGCGAAGCGGACTTTTCTGTTTCCGAGCGCATCTGTTTCAAGAATCACGTTGTCATCGGTTTTGTATTTTCCGCCGTAATTGTAATCAGTTGCGGCAAGAAGCGTTCTGTGCAGGCTGAGCACGGTGTTTTCGTTGAACTGAATGGTTTCAAAGCCTGAATGGATCAGATTCAGGACATCGCGGTAGCCTGAAATTTCCTGCTCGTTGTGGTTCTTGGGAGCACTGTTCTGCTGAACGATCTGAAAAATTCTTTCGTCGCTCGTCACGATCCCTTCGATTTCATTGGAATTTTTTACAGATTGTATTTTTGCAATGCTCTCAAGTTCCGTAAAAACTTTCTGAAAAGAGTTCTTTCTGAATTGAGAAGCCGTTTCCAGAGAAGAAATAGCCGCCGTAACGTTCACAAGCTGCGACGGCAGCATCCCGTTTTTCAGAAAAGAATAGTCAAATTTGTGCATATTCACCTCCTTATCTGCATATAAATCCTAACTTTATGTGCAGAAAAAGTCAAGTATCTGCATATTTTTTGCGATTTATGTGCAGATTCTTGGAATTGTTTTCACAAAATCTCCATGTTTTTTGTGCTCAAATATCACAAAATCTCCGTTTTTGCGATTTGTTTGGCAAAATTTGATTCTATCTCTTCCATTTGTTTTATGAAATCCGAGAAAGATCCGCATTCCTGAGGTATTTCAAGCCCCAAAACCGAAAGAGTTACTTTGTTTTCATGGTCTTTAAGAAATAATTTGGACTCCGGTTCTTTTTCATTCTTTCCATACGGATAAATCAACATTCCGCGATTGCTGTTGAAGCGGAACATATATGCCAAAAGCTGGAAATAATCCTCACGCTGAACAGTAGCACCTTCAAGATGTTTGTATTTCGCGTCCATTATGGCCGTAATTTTATTGGAATCTTTTTCTTTCAAAATGAAATCGGGATAAATAGCAGCCGATTTTCCTCCAGCTTCTTTTTCAAAAAGCCATTTTTTGCCTTGACCCGTGCGGTTGTTCGGATGTTCCAACTCGAATTTGTCTCCGATTTGTTCCTGCATAGCCGCATTCAGGTAATCTTCCCACAACGATGCGCCGTCAAACAAAATGCCGTTTATCTGGTTCTGCTGCGATTCGCCGTAAGAGACTTTGTCGTGTGTCAGGATCATTATGCAGAGTTTGCGAAGCTGCTCGTATTCGGTGTAGTAGGGGTGTGAAAGGGGCCGCAGGTTTTTGTTGATGATGAAATTGCGTGAAAGTCGGTCGTAACTTCCGGTGTTTCCGCATATTTCCTGAACTGCGCCGCGTGTTTCGTCATCGAGCGAGAGGATTTTGCGAAGGCTGCTGTTTTCTGCAATAAATTCAATGGTATGCCGCACGAGCTGGGTGACAAAATTGTCGCTGCTGTATTCTCTTGTGCGGTAAGCGATTTTGCCGTTGAACGGGATGTTGTTTCTGAAATGGCGCGGAAAATCTATTACTCCGCGGAGATTGGAATCGTTGTATTCGCGGGTGATATACATTCTGAACAAACCCAGCGAAACCGCTTTTTTCAAAAATGCGGGGAAAAGATAAACGGCAAAATCATAAAGAGGGTCTTTGTTCGCGTGAGTCAGTTCGATTGTCGGAGCGACATTGCAGACTTTGCTCAGCATATAGTGGAGAAAAAACTGCTTTTCGCCGCTGTCAAAACGCGAAGAAATCTCGAATTGAACTCCTTTTACGGAGAAAAATCCCATAACATTTCTTGTTGTTATGGTCGGAGTATCAGTAGTGAGATGCTGCACGGAAAGAATAGATCTTTTTTTATCATCGAGATCCTTTCTTACAGTTTTTGACGGAAATATAATCGCGCCGCGTTCTTCCAATTCAGAAAGCGAAATGTTGTTGATGGAATCCAGGGCATTGCGGATGGTTTCTTTTTCTTCTTTGGAATATTCTGTCAATGACAACTTATAACCGTTATAATTGTTGTCTGAAAGTTTAATCAATAACATTAGCTGTTTGTCTGGTCAGTTTGATTGTCTTCGGATTTGTTGTATGCGGTTTTCAACTTTTCCAGTTTCTCTCCAGTTGGATCTTGACCCCGCAGATATTCCTGCAAAAGCGGTTCAAGGTTGTAATCCCACAGGTTTTGGAATGCTGTGTCTTTATTTTCTTTTTTGGGATCATAATAATCTGCAAATTTCAAGAAATAAGCTGCTCCAATGTGATAAGCGGAAGAAAGAAGTCCTGATTTTTGCCCGGTTTTGTCGTCTTTTTTCCAGATTTCATTGTTTAGGTTTTCCATGCATTCTTTCAATTTATCAATTATTGAGGAAGAAACATTTTTGAGCTTTTCATTGCTTGAGGTAAGCATTTCTTCCGAATCTTTTGCTGTGATTTCCTTAAAAGTGAATCTTCTTCTCATTGCGAAATCCATGCTTTCGACGCTGCGGTCGATGTCGTTCATTGTACCGATGATATAAACATTGTCGGGAACAAAAAAACCGTTGGAAAAAACATCATCATCATCTGTAATAAGATTCTGATATTGGGTTGAAACACGTCCGTTTTCTCCTCGATAGCTTGGATCTATTGCAAAGAAGAGTTCTCCAAAAATTTTAGAAAGCTCGCCTCTGTTGATTTCGTCTATTATAAAGACATAGTTTTTAATTTTTTTCTCTTCAAGATTTTTGGTGTTTGAATTATTAGCTACAAAATTCACAGAGTTTTCGAATTCACTTACAAGTTTGTACAGTTGATAATAATAAAGAGCATTCCCGTGACGTGTGCTTTGACTTTCAAATTTTGGCTTTACATCGTCCGCATCTTTTATTTCACCATTCTTAAATTTTAAATAATCACGATAGAATATATTGACAGACAAAGTTTGTTTTTTGGGAGTATCTACAGAAGTGGCGATTTCTATTGATCGAACTTGTCCTTGTCTATTTTTACAAATCTTTCGTATTTTCATAGAGTTGTAAAAAGGAATAAATCTTTCATCGGACTCTATAATCTGTTTTTCAACATATAGACAGTATTGTGAAAAAAGTTCTAGAACATCAACTGTATCTTTATCATTTTTTTGTTTTTGAAAATCTTGAAAAGTTTCTATGTTTTCAATTGCATCTGAACAAAATTCTTTGAAAACACCATTGCATCGCTCGAAACCAATCTGACCTCCATCATTTACAGGTCTCAATCCTTCCACAAAATCTGTGTAGTCGTAGCTCGGATGAAACTGGACAAGCTCTACTTGTTCATTAAATGTCTTTTTTTCTTCATCAGATAGTTCCTGTTTTACATTGCCGAAAATCATCTGTTGTGCAATCTGCTTTGCCAGATAAGTTTTTCCTGTTCCTGGTGCACCGTGAAGAATGATGTTTTTGGTTTTTTCGAGAAGTTCTTTGCATTGTGTTGTGAGATCTGATGAGTTGTTGTTTGTGTCTGTCATGGTTTTATCCTTAGAGTTTTTGATTCCACTATAAATTTCAGATAAACATTCTTGATAAAATTTCTCGTTACTTCCATCATATTTTTCATTTCTAATCTTTATTAGCATTTGTTGGATTTCGGAAATGTTTGATTTTTCATCAAAATTTTTATCGTTCAACAATTCATTCGCAAATTTTATCAAATCATCCTTTTTAAACCAGTCTAATAAGTCTTTGCCAGAGTAAAAGTAGGCTATTTTCCATTTGAAAGAGTCTGCAATAGTAGGAAGAATATTATCAATTTCAGAATAATTTTTATTTTGAGCACATTCAGCGATTTTATAAATTTGCTTTTTAATTTCCTCGGAGGCTGCATCAACATTGTCACCTAATGCATCTTGCCATGCATAAGTTCCATCTGTTTTGATTTTATAAGATCGGCTTTTGGGTTGTGTTTCTGTTGCTTTTTCTTTAGGTTTTGTTGGTTTCCAAAATCCGCAATCTGAAATAGGCAGAGCATTAATTTTTCCACCACCATCTTTGACATAATATAAAACGCTCCTGCAAAAATCATCAATCTGATCTTTTTCTAAAGATTTTAGTTTTGTGATGGGATATTTTTCCATAAATTCTTCATAAGTCATTTTTGTTTTAGCCATTTTCTTCTCCCTTTAAAAATTATCTTATTTACCCCTTAAATTCCTCAATCTGCTGCCTGATGTTTTCGACATGAAGGCGAAGCATGAAATCGATGA
>DBYV01000035.1 GCA_002310995.1 bacterium UBP6_UBA1177
ATCGGAGCGATGACAGCCTTTTCCTGAAATTCAGCGTTGCCTGCGAATGCCGAAGCACCGAGAGCAGCCGTAGCAAGGATAGATCCTGCGTATGATTCGTAAAGGTCTGCGCCCATACCTGCGACGTCGCCTACGTTGTCGCCTACGTTGTCAGCGATCGTAGCGGGGTTACGCGGGTCGTCTTCCGGGATCCCGGCTTCGACTTTACCGACGAGGTCAGCACCGACATCGGCTGCCTTCGTGTAGATACCGCCGCCGACTCTCGCGAAAAGAGCCTGGGTCGAAGCACCCATTCCGAAAGTAAGCATCGTCGTGGTGATGAAGATAAGTTTGTGGGCTGCATCAGCCTCTTTAACGAAAATGTTGAGGATGATGTACCAAGCCGAAATGTCGAGAAGTGCAAGTCCGACAACCGTAAGACCCATAACAGCACCTGAACGGAAAGCTACTTTGAGTCCTTTGTCGAGTGACTTCTGAGCTGCGTTAGCGGTTCTTGCCGAAGCATAGGTTGCAGTTTTCATTCCAAAGAATCCTGCAAGTCCCGAGAAGAAACCGCCGGTAAGGAATGCGAACGGAACCCAGCTGTTCTGCAGACCGAAGACAGCCATAATTGCGAAAATGACAGCGAGAACTACAAAAACGATTCCTACGATTTTGTACTGCTGTTTAAGATAAGCCATCGCGCCTTTTCTGACGTGAAGCGCGATTTTCTTCATTGTGTCCGTTCCCTCATCTTCTTTCATCATCTGTTTGAAGAAGAAGAAAGCAAAAGCCAGAGCGAGAACGGAAGCGCCCAAAACCAGGTAAACCAATTGTGACATAAAAGCCTCCTAAAATAACAAAAAAAAGACCGTTCAAAAAAATGCGCCGTATTTAACGACTTTTTTTTTAATTAGGCAAATATATTTGTATAAAAGTTTCAGATTTGTTTTTTCATCAAAATTGAATTTCTTCCGGTTTCGCGGAGAAAACTTCGCCCGGCTGCGGTCTGTAGCCGTTGATAAATTCTGCCGCCTTCATCGGTTTTTTGCCGGCCGGCTTAAGTTCAGTGATTTTTATTCCGCCGTTTCTGCACGCGACAACAATTCCGCTTTTTGAAACTTCGGTGATTTCTCCCGCTTTGCCGCCGCAGTTTTCAATAAATTCGGCTTTTTCAATGCCGACAATGTTTCCTCGGAAAATAGCACGCACTCCTGGCTCATAAGTCAAGGCTCTGATTTTGTTAAACAAAGTCCTTGCATCGCTCTCGAAATCAAGCCACATATCGGACTTCTGAATCATATTCGTGAAAACCGGCTCACCTCTCTGCGGAACACGTTCCACATCTCCTTTTTCGATCTTTTCCCAGTTTTTTTCGAGAAGATCAAGTGAAAGTTCTGTCAGTTTTTCAAATAGCGTTGTTGCGTTGTCACTTTCTTCAACCGCACACTCAGCCGAAAGGATCACGTCTCCGCTGTCGAGCTCTTCATCCATCATCATTACCGAAGTTCCGCTCACCGCATCACCGTTGAATAAAGCTGTATTAACAGGCGTCGAACCGCGGTATTTCGGCAAAAGCGAAAAGTGGATATTAAGCGGATAAAGTTTCGGCAAGTCCAGAACACGCTTCGGCAGAATCTGCCCGTAAGCCACGACAAAAAGGATGTCAGGCTCAAAATTTTTAATAATTTCGAAAGCCTTTTCTGACTTACTCCAAAGAGTATGAACTTCTAATCCAAGTTCCAAAGCCCTGCTTTTGACAGGTGTAGGCTCAAGTTTCTTGCCACGCCCGCGGATTTTGTCTTTCTGCGAAAAAACAATTATATCATCCGTCTTATTAGCGCAGAAATCAAGAAATGGGACCGAAATTTCGGGACTTCCCATAAAAACTATCTTCATTTTTCCTCCTAAAAATTCCCAAAAAGTGAAAAATAAAACTGCCTTTTTGTCAAGAAATGTCAGTTTTAACCAAAAACATTGGCCTTTGGCAACTAAAAACCATCAAAACAGTGAAAGCTGCTCGATTGTATGGTCAGGCGCCCCCGCCCTCGTGCTTGTTGATTTCATCGCCTCGAAAATATTTTTTTCAGCGAGATCTGTGTCGGCCATCATTTTTCCTTTGCAGGTAATGAAATAGCGGGCCCTTTTCAAAACCACGCCTATCCGCTTAAGATCATCGAAATCGAGTGAGCCGTTCCTTCGCGCCGAAACTATTCTGACTGCCGACTGCCGCCCTATTCCCGGAACACGGAGAATCATTTCAAATGCGGCCGTATTCACTTCCAGCGGAAAAAAGTGCATGTTCCGCATCGCCCAGACCGCCTTCGGATCAATTTCATCCGAAAGGAAAGGATTGTCATCCGTTACGATTTCATCTGCCTGAAAACCGTAAAAACGCATGAGCCAGTCGGCCTGATACAACCTGTGCTCGCGGTCAAGCGGCGGAGTCGATACGACAGGAAGACGGTTGTCACTGTTCACCGGCACGAAAGCCGAATAATAAACCCTTTTCATGCTGAATTTTTTGTAGAAAGCCTCAGTCAGTTTAACTATTTTGCGGTCAGTCTCCGGCGTCGCACCGACTATGAGCTGAGTTGTCTGCCCGGCAGGCGCAAAAACCGGAAGTTTTTTCGTTTTTTTCCTCTCTTCGCGGTTTTCAACGATGTCTCCGCAAATCTCCCCCATCGGTTTTATGATCGAATCCCTGCTTTTTTCGGTAAGCAGTTTCAGACTTTTTTCGGAAGGAAGTTCGATATTTACAGAAACTCTGTCTGCATAGAGCCCCGCCTCTTTTATCAGAATGTCACTCGATCCTGGAATCACTTTCAAATGAATGTAGCCGTTGAAATTCTCCTCGGTCCGAAGTTTTTTTGCCACCGCAATCAGCTTTTCCATCGTGTAATCGGCGTTTTTTATGATACCTGAACTCAGAAAAAGCCCTTCGATATAGTTTCTTTTGTAAAAATTCATCGTGAGCTGAACAAGCTCGTCAACAGTGAACGAAGCTCGCTTAACGTCGTTGCTTCGCCTGTTGATGCAGTATGCACAGTCGTTTATGCAGTAGTTCGTGAAAAGCACTTTGAGCAGGCTTATGCACCTGCCGTCGGCTGACCAGCTGTGGCAAATTCCCGATTTGTGACCGTTACCTATACCGCCGAAGGTTCCTTTGCGGTCGCTTCCGCTTGAAGAACAGCTTGCGTCAAACTTTGCAGCAGCGCCCAAAATCTCAAGTTTTTCAATAAGTTCCATAAAACATCACCAAATAACAAAGCCTATAAAAAATCAAGTCTTTTACATCATAATACCTTGAATAAAAAAGGCAAGTTTTTTTCGCCGCCGAATATTTGTCGATATTTCGATATTCGAAATTTCGACGGCGGCATCGTGACGACGAAACGACGTGACGAAAAAAACTGGCGGCGGCGGCAAAATCTTGCCTTTTCCCCGCTTTTTCCTAACATTGCGCGCAATTTGTTGATTCTTTTTTATTTTTTAGGAGGAAAATATGGAAAAAGTTAAACTTCTCATCATCGGCGCAGGCCCCGGCGGATACGTCGCTGCAATCAGGGCGGCACAGCTCGGTCTTGAACCGGTCGTCATCGAACGCGGATTTCTCGGCGGAACATGCCTCAACCGCGGCTGCATTCCGACAAAAGCACT
The DNA here is from genome assembly GCA_002310995.1 of bacterium UBP6_UBA1177. GTDB lineage: Bacteria > UBP6 > UBA1177 > UBA1177 > UBA1177 > UBA1177. Next base: position 3,640 of record DBYV01000035.1, read on the forward strand.
CATTTCTGCGGCTGAAACTTTCAATTCAATTCTGAGTGCAGAAGCGTTTGGAATCACTGCAAATGCCGAATTTGACTGGACAAAAGTAAACGAGCACGCAAAAAATTCGGCGGCAAAAAATAGAATGGGAATCGCATATCTCTTCAAGAAAAACAATGTCCGCCACGTCCAGGGCGAAGCTGTTTTCACTTCCCCGCACACCGTAAAAGCGGGAGAAACCGAATTCGAAGCAGAAAACATCATCATCGCAACGGGCTCAATCGTCCGCGATTTCCCGAATTTCTCAATCGACAACAGAAAAATAATCAGTTCCGACCAGGCTCTTTTCCAGGCTAAACTGCCGAAAAGCCTCGCTATAATAGGCGGCGGCGTAATCGGAGTCGAGCTCGGATTCGTCTACCGCACTTTCGGAGTCGAAGTGACGATAATCGAAGCTATGAACACGATAATCCCGATGGAAGACGCTGACGTTTCCAAAGAACTTACAAAAGAGTTCAAGAAGAAAAAAATCAAAATAATTACAGGCACTTCAGTTGAAAAAGCAGAAAAAACCGATGCCGGGGTAACCCTCACCCTCGCAAACGGAAACGTCGTTCAGGCTGAGCAGGTTCTTTCATGCGTAGGACGTTCTCCGAACACGGCGAAACTCAACCTCGAAGCTGCCGGGATTACTCCCGACAGACGCGGATTCATTCCGGTTGACGAATTCTGCCGCACGAACGTTCCGGGAATCTATGCGGTCGGCGACGTGATCTTCACACCGATGCTTGCACACACGGCGGAACACGAAGGAATACTCGCAGTCGAGCAGATCGCGGGAATGAAAGACCTTAGGCCGATAAATTACCTTTACAATCCTGCATGCATCTACTGCACTCCATCAATCGCGTCAATGGGTCTCAAAGAGGCTCAGGCAGCTGAAAAAGGACTTAAATTCAAGGTCGGGAAATTCCCCTTCAGCGCTAACGGAAAAGCGGTCGCTTCAAACCACACGACCGGTTTCGTGAAAGTCATAATCGACGAAGAAACACATAAAATCCTCGGTGTCCACATCATCGGAAACGGTGCTACAGACCTCATTTCGGAATTCATTCCGGCAATGAACGCAGGCCTCACTGCAGAAGAGATCATCGAATCGATCCATCCGCACCCCACCCTTTCTGAAGCGTCGCTTGAAGCTCTATTGGGCGCTCTTGGAAGAGCAATTCACATTTAATTCTGGCGCCGCGTTTTTTTTGTCGAAATATCGAAATCTCGAAATTTCGAAATATCGATGGCGGCGCACAAATTTCGTGACGACGACACGACGTGACGATCAATATTTGTTTTTATTCCACTCGAAATCGAAAAACGCACCCTCTCCAACATAGTCGGCAAGGGTTTCAAGCATTTTTGCGACAGGAGAAATGTCAGCGATAGTGTTAAGCATTACGAACGGGCGGTCTATGACCGTGAAAGAATCCTGAAGTCTCAGCGCACGGAGCAGTTTGACCTTGAAAATAGTCTCTGCATCAAGCTGAAACGGCTTTTTCAACTTTGAATCCAAAATTTGCAGCATATCAAGCTGGCGCTCGACAACATACTGAATTTGTTCATCTTTGTCATCAGTCAGATAACGCGAGACAAGTGTGATATTGTCATAAACACTGAGGTTTGAAAGCAGAGGAATGTCAGGAGAAACCAAACCGACATTTTTCTCCGCGCACAAAGCGGAAATACGGGCTTTGAGAGCATTTTCGCTCATAAAGAATTCAGGAAGAATCTTGCCACTAATGATACCACCTCCACAATGACTATCGACATAAAAACGCCCATCATTCCGCGCAGAACCGAAACAGGGACATCCGTAAAGCGGTAATGCGTTCTCCAGCCGTTGTAAAGCGGAATGACAGAGATAAAAAAACCGAAAAAGATACTCTTGACATAGAAAAGAACTATATCAAAAACTGTAATAGACTTTGCAATCATATCGGTAAATATATTTCCGCTCATATCGAACATCGCGCTGCTGAACAAAAATCCACTGAAAAGGACGATTATCGCAAAAAGCGACGAAAGAACCGTCACACTTATTATGAAACTGATGATTCTCGGCAGAAAAAGATAAACGACAGGATCAATTTTGAAAGCCTCAAGTGCATCAATCTCTCGGTTAACCTTCATTACGGCAATTTCGGAGTTTACTGCCGACGAGCTGCGCAAAGCAAGAAGAACAACAGTGACGAGCGGTGAAAACTCAAGCACAACAATGCCCATGATGATGTCACCCAAATACTGCACAAGACCTAAACTTTTAACAGTCTGAAAAACTATTCCGATGAATATGCTGCCGAAAACCGCGCTCAGAACCACGAAAAACGTAAGTAGCTGATATGCCGTGAAAAAAATCTGCATGACAAGAACATCAAACGCCGCACGATTGAAAAACGACCCAAGCAGAAACTCGCGCAGACACTTCATGCTGAAACTCAAGAATCCAGATATGTTCTTGAAAGTGTCTGTCGCTTTTGAACCAATGCGCTCGATGAAATTCACAGTAGTTTCCTCCGCAAAACCGACGGATTATACACTTTTATTCGAACAAATAAATTTTAATTTCTTTGAAGTAAAAAACACTAAAATCTTGACTACAAAAAGAATATCACTATAATTGCACGGCTTTTTTTTGAGAGGGAGAAATGTTCGACCAGCTCACCGACAAACTCGAGTCAACCTTTAAAAAGTTGCGTGGTGTCGGCAAACTTACCGAAGACAACATTAAAGACGGAATCAGAGAGCTTAAATTATCCTTGCTCGAAGCCGACGTAAACTTCAAAGTTGTCAAGGAACTAGTTGAAAAGATTAAGGAAAGAGCACTTGGGACGGAAGTAGCTAAAAGCATAAATCCGGGGCAGATGTTCATCAAAATCTTCCACGAAGAGCTTGTCGCAATGCTCGGTGAAGGCGATCACTCACTCAATCTGAATGTCCGTCCTCCGGCGATAATCCTCATGGCCGGTCTTCAGGGAAGCGGTAAAACGACAACAGCCGGAAAGTTGGCTTACCTTCTCAAAAACAAGATGAAAAAACGTGTTCTTCTTGTTCCTGCTGATGTTTACAGGCCTGCCGCAATCGATCAGCTCAAAACTCTTGCAGCAAAAATAGACGTTGATGTTTATCCGTCAGAAGTCGGGATGAATCCTGTAGATATAGCGGTAAAATCGGTTGAATACGGCAAAAACAATGTGGCAGATGTCATCATAATCGATACCGCGGGCCGCCTTCAGGTCGATGAAGAGATGATGGATGAGATTGAAAACATCAAAAAGGCGGTTGAACCTTCTGAAATCCTTTTCGTAGCAGATGCGATGACTGGTCAGGAAGCAGTCAACGTCGCTGCCGAATTCCACAAAAGGCTTTCAATAACAGGCGTTGTCCTCACGAAGATGGACGGCGATGCGAGAGGCGGTGCGGCACTTTCTATTAACGCTGCAACAGGCGCTCCGCTCAAATTCGTCGGTATGGGTGAAAAAATCGAGCAGTTTGAGGTTTTTCACCCAGAAAGAATCGCAAGCAGAATAGTCGGCCTCGGCGATGTCCTCTCTCTCGTTGAAAAAGTAACCGAAAAAGTCAATGCTGAAGAGGCCGAACGTCTCCGCAAAAAAATGGGGAAAAATGAGTTCGACCTTGAAGATTTCCTTGCCCAGATGAAGATGATAAAAAATATGGGTCCTATGGAAAACATGCTTGAAATGATTCCAGGCATGGGCAAAGCGATGAAACAGATGGAAGGAAAGGTCAACTTCGAGAAAGAACTTTCAAAAATTGAAGCAATTATCTTTTCCATGACAAAAGAAGAGCGCAGAAAACCAGAAATTCTCAACGCTTCGCGCCGTAGAAGGATAGCAAACGGAAGCGGAACGAAAGTGCAGGATATAAACCAATTTATGAAACAATACCTTGAAATGAAAAAAATGATGAAGAATATAAATAGGTTCGGCTTAGGCGGACTTATGAAAAAATTCAAGGGTTTAGGCAACTTAGGCAAATAATTTTTTAGGAGGATTTAATGAGCGTTAGTATCAGACTGACCAGAGGCGGTTCCAAGAAAAAACCTTCTTACCGTGTTGTTGTTCTTGACAGCAGAAAGAAAAGAGACAGTGATTACCTTGAAAGACTCGGACACTACAATCCGTGCGTTAATCCGGCTGAGATCGTTATCGATGTCGAAAAGTATGACGAATGGATCAAGAAAGGTGCCCAGAGTTCCGATACGGTAGCTTCTCTCGTTAAAAAAGTAAGAAAGTAAATTCTTATTCTTTTTAGGAGGATTTTATGAAAGAACTCATTGAACAGATCGCTAAGCGGTTGGTTGATAATCCGGAACAGGTTTCAGTTACAGAAGTTGAAGGCGAAAATTCGATTACTCTTGAACTCAGAGTCGCAAAATCAGATCTTGGTAAAGTTATCGGCAAAGAAGGCAGGATTGCGAAGGCAATGAGAGTTCTTCTCGGCGCGGCAACTTCACACGAGCAGAAAAAGTGCACTCTCGAAATAGTCGAAGATTGAACAACGCTTCCTCTCTAAGAGTCGTAGGAACTTTTTCAAAAGTTCTGAAAAAAGACGGTTCTCTTCTTTTCAGACCTGAATTTAAAGACAGTGATTTTTTATTGGATTTTGATGTTTTATACCATTTTGATTTCAGAACAAAGTGGCACATCGCTTCAATAACAAAGACCGGTAAAGGTTTTATGATCCGTTTCGCCGATGTCAAAACCTTCAGAGAAGCTGAATTTTTCATTGGAGAAAAGTTTGCCCTTCCAGAAGATGAAATATTCGGCAGATCACAAGATCTTATGATCGGAGAAACTGTCTACGACAAATCGGAAAAAGAATTCGGCAAAATAGTTGCTTTCACATCTACTCCGACTTATTCGCTTGCCGAAATAGAAAAAGAAGACTCTTCTTCAGTATTAATCCCGTTTACCGAAAAATTTTTCAAACTCGAAAAAGGAAAGATTGTGCTGATTGCAAAACCTTAGTTTGCTTTAAGAAAAGTGACTAAACTTTCGAGAGCAGTTGAATAAGTCGCAGTTCCGAGACCGTAAACGACTTTGACAGCAACATCGCTTAAATACGATTTACGGCGGAACTCTTCTCTTTCGAAAATATTTGATATGTGAGCTTCAACAAACGGGATTTTAGAGCAAAGAAGCGCATCGCGCAGAAGAACGCTGGTGTGAGTGTAAGCTCCAGGGTTTATCACGATTCCGTCACATTTTGCATTTACGATGATTTTTGCGAGAGCTCCTTCGCAGTATTCTGAAACCGATTCAGTCTCAACTCCGAGAACCTTCGCTTTTTCTGAAAAAGCCGAAATCAGTTTTTCGCGTGTTCCCTTTCCTCCGTATATCTCAGGCTCCCTTTCGCCGATTTTGTCAAGCAGAGGCCCTTCAATAAGCAGAATCTTCATATCCCGACCTCGTTCATTTCACGCCATTTTATTTCCGAAAAAATTGAAAGCAACCATGCCGCAGCAGGCGATTTTTCAGCATTTTCTATCGCAGAAACGATTTTAGCAACCTCGCTTTCGGGCTTTTTTTCGGCATATTCTTTGACCATTTCAGCCGCAACCTCCCAGTTTTTCTGCCTGAGAGCAATTACAATCATTGTTTCAGTAACCATTTTTCACCTCAGAATCCATCAATGTCAAAAGGTTTCAGCGCGCGCGGAAAAACGCCGTGCAGATAACTTATGAGAACTCCGAAATTGGTCACAGGAACTCCTTTTTCAGCAGGTATCGCCTGTCTGAGAAGCATTTCGCGCCTGTTCAAAGTGCAAGCGCCACAGTGAACTATCAGTTTGTAGTCACTCAGGTTTTCTGGGTAATCGCGACCTGCCGAAGTATCAATTATGAGCCCACCGCCCACTTTGTCATTGAGCCATTTTGGGATTTTGACACGTGCGATGTCGTCATCCTGCGAATGGTGCGAGCAGCTTTCAGCGATAAGAACCTTGTCGCCCGCTTTCAAAGATTCGACCGTTTTCACAGCTCTGACCATTTCGGCAAGGTTGCCTTTCTGCCTGATTGAAAGAATAGAAAAAGATGTGAACAGAATATCTTCCGGAACAATCGGCGCAACCTTTGAAAAAACCTGAGAATCAGTTACAGCCAGAGCAGGTTTCACGCTTAATGAATCAAGCGTTTTCTGCAAATTCTGCGGTTCGCACGAAAGGGCAATTCCGCCGCCGTCAAGAATATCTCTCCATGCTCTAACCTGCGGCATAATCATTCTTCCTTTCGGCGCGCTTGAATCGATAGGAGTTATCATCAGAACGACGTCCCCCGGATTTATGAGATCGCGCAGGAACGGCGGTTCCCACTCGTCCGGCGAAAGTTCCGTTATCTTTCTAGTTATTTTATCAATTCCTTCGTTGTTTAGAGCACTTACTGAGATATATTCTTTGCCTCCGAGCCATGTTTTAACACTTTCAGAAATCGCAAGTTCAGACTTGTTCAGCACTAGAACAAACGGAATTCTTTCCTTCAGGCACTCTGAAATCACGTTATCCTCAAGTTCTCCGGCAACTCCAGATGCATCGACAACAAGAATCACCATGTCGGATTTTTTAAGATAACCAATTGATTTTTTTACCCTTTCAAGCCCCAAAGCATTTCCTGTATCGTCAATTCCTGCTGTATCAATAAGCACTGCCGGACCTACCGGAAAAAGCTCAATCGCCTTCATAACAGGGTCAGTCGTCGTTCCAGGAACATCCGAAACTATAGCCACATTCTGCCCGGTAAAAGCGTTTATCAGAGAAGACTTTCCGGCATTTCTTCTGCCGAAAATCGAAATACGAAGCCTGTCGCCAGTCATTACTCTGCTCATGTAACCCTCACAAAATATTTTTATAGTCTTTAAAATAAGTAAATTTTACATTTTCGGCCGAAAGTTTCTCGGCAAGTTCATCGGTCGCGTAGATTTTATCGGCGTATCTTGAACCGCAAAAATCAGTCTCACCGTCACCGAAATAGATAGTCTCGAAACCATCGTTTTTGTATTTTTCGACAACAGCGCGCTTGCAGTTGGAACAGTTTTTGGAGCAAAGCGGAGGAAGAGCATTTTGACACGGAACCAGTTCCCAGTTTTTATCACCTAAGTATTTGATATCGTTGATATAAGCATCGACTTCGGTATCGCCCATGAAAAGCTCGGCAAAACTCTTGAAACCGCCGCTTAAAATCACGATTTCGTCACCGTTTTCGCGGACTTTTTTCACAAAATCAAAAAATCCTTCGCGTACCGGCACAATTTTCTTAATAAAATCAAAAAGTTCATCTTTTCCAGCTTTCATCGAATCTACTTCATCAACCAAGGTTTGATGCCGCTCCTTTCTGCCTGCCCTCATCTCGTTTTCGAGCTCCCGCCAGTCAACGATGCAGTACTTGTCGAAAGCGACCACCAGAGTGTCCAAAGCCGTCACCGTTCCGTCAAAATCAAGGATGTAGCACTTTTTTCCGTTCATTTTTCCTCCAGCAAAAGCGGAGCAATATACCATTTTTTGCAGAAAGCTGTAATTTTTTCGCGTTTTTTTTAGTTCTGTATAAGTAAAAAATCTCTTTACAATCAGTAGTTTTCCAATATAATTTCTGGCTTTTTGCTGTTTGATTTGAGGTATTTCCTTGTATAACGACAAGATTCACGGACTAGGCTTGCTATTCACATTCATTACTGTTCTGATTGCAGCAGTTGCAGCTATAATCATCTATTCAGGCGGTGAAACAACAACATTTCAAGGTTTCGCGGAATCAAACGAAACCATAATAAATTCAGAGACTTCTGTAAGTATCAAGAAAATTTTGGTAATGGAAGGCGATACTGTCTACAAAGGGCAGAAACTCGCCGAACTTGAAAGCCAGGAACTTTCCATCCGCATCGCCGAAATCCGCAGCCAGCTGCTCCAGATCGAGACGAAACGCGGAATGAGTGAGAAAGAAATCAAATCGAAAATTTTACAGAATAAAGCGGCGGAACGCGCTGTAATAAGCGAACTCAGGGCTCAGATCCAGACTCTTGAGAATCAGCTTAAAATCAACAAAGAGCTTTCGGACGGGCTCAAAAGCGTAAAAATCAAAAAGTCTGATTCAATCAAAAATCCTATAGAAATCCAGATCGAATCGCTTGAATCGGCAATCGTTGACCGAAGAAAGGAATTCGCCGAAATCCACCGGATGTACAGTAAAATGCTTGAAAGCGGCGAAACTCCTGAAAATGTCGAGGCCGAAAAATTGAGAGCCGAGCTTGAATCCCTCGAAAAACAGAACGCGAACATGGCGGTTTACGCGCCTTTCGAAGGAATCGTCGGCAGCGTTTTCATCAAAAACGGAAACGGCGAAAAAGTTTTCTTCAAAGGCGGCGAAAAAATCGCGGCATACAGTCCCATTCTTTCGATTGTCAACAAAGAACCTTCTTTCGTAAAAGCTTATGTTCCAGAATCGCAATTCTCGGTCATAGAAATCGGCGATGAAGTTACCATATCAAATTCTCAGTCTCCTCAGCATATAACAGGCGTTGTAACAGGACTCGGCGGAAGGATAATTCCGCTTCCGACAAGGCTTTTAAAAAACCCGAATATCGCTCTCTGGGGAAGAGAAATTGTTGTCAAAATACCAGAAAACAACGGATTTATCCTCGGTGAAAAAGTCTCGATAACCTATGGCAGCAATGTCTGGGACAATCTGGCGAGGGCGTTTTCAATCACACAGTCAAAACTTTCCGCAAAGGAAAGGGATAAAAAAAAACTGAATAAATCACGACAAGACCTCACCCCTGCCCCTCCAACGTGGCGAGGAGAAGATCGACCTCTACCAGGCACGTCAATACAGTGGGACGGCAAGGTAAAAATCGAGGCATCGGGTGCTGTTTTTGTTCCCGAAACAGGAAAATTTCTTGTTGTTTCAGATGAAACAGAAAAGAAAACGCCGCTTCTTTTCGAAGTCGGCAAAAACGGCGAAACAAAAACAATCAGCATAAACAACTTTAATAAAATCAATGACTTAGAATCAATAGCAAAAGAAAGTAAAAACACTTATCTCATAATGTCCTCTCTCAGTTACTCCAAAAAAGGAAAACTCAAACCCGAAAGAAGAATTCTTGCGAGAATTACTTTCTCAAACGGTGCTGCACAACTTGAAAAAGCGGTTGATTTTTATGAAATTCTCAAAAATTTTGCTGAAAAATCTGATTCGGACGCAGCTAAATTCTTGAAAAAAGGCATAGCCGAAAAAACAATCGACATCGAAGGAATGTTTGTCATCGAAAATTCGCTTTTCATCGCTTTCAAAAATCCTCTTTTCAATGAAAACGGCATTATTCTTGAAATAACCGGCTACGAAACCATTTTTGCAGAGAAAAAAATTTCGGGAAACCAGCTGAAAACGATATTTGTCAATCTTCCTCTTGAAAGAAGAATTTCAGATATTTATATGATTTCCCGTGATAAATTCTACTTTACCGCTTCGTGCAACAGCGAAAAATGCGGTGGATTCTACCGCTTTGAAAACGGGAAAAGCGAACTTATAAAAGAGTTCCCGGAGCTGAAACCGGAAGGAATCGCACTCGATGACGGTGGAAATTTCTTCATATTTTTCGACCTCGGTCAACAGGAAAATTCAAAATTTCTGAATCTGGGCAGAATATGAAAAAGTTTTTCTCTATTTTTTTCATATTTTTCCTTTTTTCATCTCTTTTTTGCGAAGATCTGACGATTGCTCAGTACATCGAATCGGCACAAAACGATCCTCGCCTTAAATCAAAAAAGGCGATGTCAGATTCCATCGAAAATTCAAACGACACACCCGGCATAAAAGGGCTTGAATTCCGAAGCGAAACGGGAAACTTCGACATTATGGAGCAGAAATACGCTCTCAGGCTCTATTTCAAAGGGTTCGGCGAGACAAAATCTTCGCGCGAATTTATAAAAAATATGCAGAACCTTCACAAACTTGAATATGCGTCGGCCCGCTCGGATGTCCTGTTTGAAAGATACAGCACGATTGTGACTTACATTCAGCACAAAAAAGAGCTAAAAATCATCGATTCGATGCGCGAACTTCTTTACGACAAGCTCGCTGTCACCACGAAAATGGGCGAAATCACCGGTGAAACGACCGAAATCGACAAAATGGATATCGACGACAAAATAACCGAAATTGAAATGCGTAAGATCGAGCTTGAATCGACTCTCGAATCGATTGAAACCTTGATAAAAAACGATACCGGAGCGGACAAAATCCCTGTTTTTGAAAGAGAAAAAATTGTTTCGGTCGATGATATTGAAAAATTTGCGGAATCCCTGACTGAAATCCATGGCGCATCTAAAGCCGAAAACGACTACCAAACTCTGCGTTCGATAGTCGCACAGAACGAAATCGCTCTCGAAGAAGCGAAAGAGCGCGACTGGCTGAAATATATATCTCTCGAATACGACACAGACCACCGCAACGACAAGCCGTCACGCGGATTTTCGATAGGTTTTGCGATTTCGATTCCTGGATTTAAAAATAACCAGTCGTCACTGGTTAAAAAGAAACTGAAATCTTTGGAGCTTGCTTCTGATTTTAACATGCAGAAACGCTTCAGGGAAGCAGAGATCATGACTGCTCTTCTGATGCTGAAACGAGAGATAAAACAATATAAAATGCTGTTGAAAAGGAAAGAGGAAGGGGAAAAAAGCAACATTTTTGCCAAATATTCGTCAATAGAGGGCTTAAACCCGATGATGGTCATCAAACTGAAAGAGAAAATCCTGAAAAAAGATCTGAAACTTGCTGAACTGGAACTCAAAATCTACGAGAAATACATCAGTCTCGCATATCTTTTAGGGCTTTACGAAGACGGAAACAGCAACTTTCTCAGTGGGAAAAGTGAATAATGGCCGCACACACTCAAACCGAAATTCCTTCAGTTCTCCAGAGGTTTGAGTTCAAATACCACATTCCGCGCTCGATGATTGAACCGATTTCCGACTTCGTTAAGGCTTACTGCTTTCTCGATAAATACTCAGAAATGTCGCCTACCGGATACTACCGCATAAATAATCTTTACTTTGACTCACCTTTCTACACTTTTCTGAACAACAGGCTTGAAAGGAAAGAACGGCGTTTCAACATGAGAATCCGCTCATACGGAGAAAATCCTAAACCGCCATACTTCTGGGAAATCAAGTGCAAACTGGGTGAAAACAGGCAGAAATTCAGATCTAAAGTGAAATCCGATGAAATCGAACAACTTTTCTATTCGCCACGTGCCTCAGTAGAGCTCGGTTTTTCAGGGACCGAGGCTCAAAACATGGATTTTTTCCAGTCACTCGCCCTTTCATACAATGCCGAACCACAGATTATAACACAGTACGACAGAATGGCGTGGATAAGCGAAACGGACGAATACGCAAGAGTCACTTTCGATGCTAATCTCCAGTGCGCCGAGGAACACAATTTCAACGTTCACCCTGACCCGGCTAAAATGGAAAGTTACGATACAACAACAATTTTCAGGCACGATGCCCACTGCATACTCGAACTCAAAGGGCAGGTTTCGCACCTTCCGCTCTGGATGGTCGATCTTGTCAAGACTTTCGACCTCAAGCGCGCTGCTTTCTCAAAGTTCAGGTACGGCATGCTGCGTGTTTTAAGAAACAATCATCCCGACAATGTCTGGTTCAATGTTTTTGACCAAGGAGAAATATATGAGTGATTTTCTGACAAACAACCTTTCGTCATCCTCGCTTTCGTCGCTTAGCGTGATTTTTTCGGCAACCATGGCTTTCATTCTCTCGGTTTCAATAGGTCTCACCTACATCAAAACTTTCCGAGGACTTTCATACTCTCGCAACTTCGTTCAGGCGATAATGCTTTGCTCAATAATCACGTCAATGGTTATTCATGCGATCGGTGACAGCGTCGCAATCGGAATCGGCACTCTTGGCGCACTTTCCATAATCCGCTTCAGAACAAACCTCAAGGATTCGCGTGACATCGTCTTCATGTTCGCTGCACTTTCGAGCGGAATTGCATGCGGAGTCGGCGCATATTTCATGGCTTTTTTCGGCATTCTCCTTTTCAACATAGCCGCTTTCGTCCTTTATCTGTCACAGCTCAGCAAAGTCTCATACTTCGATGGAATTTTGCGCTTCAACATCGGCACCAATGAACTTGATATTCAGAAAATGGCTGAAATTCTTAAAAAGCACTGCAAAGTCTTCGCCCTCATCACTTTAAAGGAAATCGCTGTCGGTGAAAGGCTCGAATATGCTTACCATATCAAAATGAAGCCTAAATCGACTTCGGAAGAGCTTGTTAACGAGCTTAAAAAAGAGATTCCGGCAATAAACAACGTTTCTCTTCTTCTTCAGGAAACAACAGTAGAACTGTAAAAAGATGAAAAACGAAAAAACTCGGAAAATCATAGAGATTTCACTTTTTGTCTTTTTGTTTCTTGTAATATTTTCAAGAGTTTACCTTGAAACGGCAGTATTTGCAAAAAAGCCGTTTTTTTCTTATTTTGTGGCAACGCATCACTGCGCGTGGTTTACTTTCGTCTTCTTTTATTTCGCTCTCTGCGCCCGCTATATTTTAGGCTTGAAACCCGAAAAAATCCCTTATTTAGCCCTTCTCAGCCCGGTGATATACGTTCCGCTTCTCCATGCGTGGATTACAGGCGCAAACCTTAGACTCCAGTATATACGCGGCGACTTTTCAAAAGCGCTTCTTGACATTTTAACGCTCTACAAATTCAGCGAAAAAAACAGCCAGTTTTTCTTTGAAATGCTCGCTCTCCTCGTTATTTTTGCAGTTTTGAGCTACATCGTTTCACGCAGCGTTTTAAGAACAGTTCTTAACATACTTGTCGGTTTCTACGGCAGCATGTTTCTGGCCGGATTTCAGTTTTTCGGGGTCGCGCCGCGAACAAAAGCATACTTTCCGCTTAATACGGTTTTCAAAAACCACATTCTGCTTTCTTTAGTCTATTTCACAGCCGTGATTCTGGCATTTTCAATATGCTTTTTTCCTGAAATCAAAACTCTTGTAAAACGCGATTTCAAACCTTTGGGAATGGCTTTGGTTCCAGGAATCTTAATTCCGCCTACCATGTTCGACTTTTTGGAGAAATCACTGAATAGTGCTGATGCAATACTGCTTGCACTAACCTGTACAACGACTCTCTTTTCTCTGATTTTTCTGCAGAAAGAAACAAATCTGCCCGGAGGACGTTTTTTCCCGTTTGTTTTTTCGGCTTTTTCGCTTGTTTTGATATTAGGAATAATATTCAGAGATAAAGTTTTTATTTAAATTCCGCTGACAATTTTCCACTTTCCGTCTTCTTTGATGAATTTCATCTGGTTATTTTCCGAAACTCTGTGATTCGTCATGCCATCAGGCTGCATAAAGGCATTCTCTTCTGTCGGAGGTACTGTGCTTTTCATCTTGAATCTTACCTCAAAGAAAAATAGAAGTCTCGCCCTGTTTTCGTTGTCAGGATCAAACAAAAGATCTTTGATTATGCAGGTGATATTTACCTTTTCAAGGCTGTGGTAAGCATCCGAATTAAGGATTTCGACAAGTTTGTCGTAGTCAATATCATCATCAGCCTCGTCCGTTCCGTTCGTGTCGTAGTAGTCTTTCGAAACATACTCAAGAAAAATCTCGGGGTTTTGTTCCTTGAAACCTTTAATGTAGTAGCCGAAAACCGTCAGAATCTCCTTCGAATCTGGTGTTTCCTCGATATTCGTCCCCTTGATCATTTTAGGGCTGCATGCGACAGTCATAAACATCGAAAAAACAATCATCAGCATCATCAATTTTTTCATTTGTTCCTCCTTTAAATATTTATTCTTCCTCTCCGTCTTTTTCTTCAGCCGCAGGTTTTGGCGGTTCGGCATCGCCTTCATCTTCCTGACTTTCACGGGCCTTTTTGACAGCTTCGATCTCTTCACGGGCTCTTCGGATTTCATTCATTGCCGCTTCCTGAGCCTCTTTGAGTCTAGCTGCCTCCTCCTGTCGCATTTTTTCATCTTCTTCTCTACGCGCTCTCTCCTCTCTTTCCCGCTGTTCGCGCTCTTCACGCTCCGCGCGCATCTTTTCTTCCTGCTCTTTTGCAGCTTCCTCCTTTCTTCTAAGCTCTTCCTCTTTGCGTTTGAGCTCGTCTTCTTTTTTCTTCAGTTCCTCATTTCCACCGTCTGCTTTTGCATCTTCTTTGTTCAAAGGAGCTGGCGGTGCGGCATTCAGTCTTTCCCTCTGTGGCAAACGTTCCTGTTTTTGAGGACGCTGCGGCCTTGACAAATTGTTCCTGCGCTGTTTGATATCGCCCCTTTCTTCTAACGGAACCCTCTTTTGTATTTTATTCATCTGAGGATTATTCAAGAAACCTTTGAGACTAAAAGCAAAACTGTTTTCCTGCTCTCCTTTATAGGAGGAAAGCTGGCTTAAAAGCAAATTGAGCGCAACATTTTCGGTAATTTTAGCCATATCAGGAACTTTTGCCGAAATCTCAAGATCAAGCCTTGATGACATAAAGTTCCTAATGTTCAAATTGAGTTTTCCTGTAGCTTCAAGTTCAACAATGCCTTTAATAATCAGTTTTTTAATATCTGCTTTGTTGTCCGCAATCTCTGCTGAAAGCTCCAGTTCGCCGATAATTATCTTTCCGACATCAAAATCACCCATCGGGGTCGGGATTTTACCTCTAAGAACAACATCTGTACCGCTCAATTCTATCTTTCCGCTATATTTTCCCTCCTTATTACACATATTACCGCCGCCACTAAGCGCACCTGTCAGTACTACTTCAGCAAGAAACGGCTTCAGGACAGAAAGAGGAACTTCCGAAGCATCAAGCGAATAACACGGGTTTTCACTGGTATCGAACGATGCATCAAGCCCGCCGCCTTGCGAATTTATATCTTCTACATGAATATCTCCGGCAGGGTGCCCTCCCAATGTTGCAAACAACGAAGGTGAAAAAGAGAATAATGCAAAAGTAACAACTTTATTCCCTTTCTGAAGCAGAGAACCTTCCTCGAACGAAATATTTCCGAAAAGCGATACATTTACATCCTCTGCCAGCAGAGCAAGATCCCTTACAAAAAGCTGTTCATTGACTTTGGAAATAACAAAATCGTCTGGAAAAAACACCTTCATTCCGATCCAGAGACCTATAAAAACCGCAGCATTTACAAACAATGCTCTCTTTAAAAGTACCTGGACTTTGCCTGGAATAGGCAAGTTTTTGATTTTGTTAAATATTTCAGAAAATTTATTCGCCATTTGCGCTCTCCTTTTTCATAGCTGCAACAACAAGCGAGACATCATAATTCTGTTTGTTGAAACGCTTTTTTATCGTTATCGAATCGACAAAAACGTAACGCCCTTTGTTTTCAAGCCCGTAAAGGAAGGTCAAGGTCTGATCAAGAGGGACTTCGCGAAGATTTAGTTCGATTCTTTCGATATTGATATCACCTTTTTTTCGCGGTTTTATCTCTTTTATCGAACTTATCGGAATACCAACGCTCTCCTTGACAGCCGATATATCGGAATTGAGATTCACATTGCTCGAATCTATGCTGTCCTGCATTTTCGAAGCCTCAGCCTGAGCCTTTTTAAAAAGTTCCTTCTTGGAAACCATTTCCTGAATCATTTTTTCCTGCTCAACAATTGTATCCTTCCTGTCGTCTATCGCCGAACTCATGAAAAACCATATTGCGATAAAAATAAAAATCATTACAAAAGTAAGAAAAGCCACAAGGATGGTACGTTCGCGTTCGCTGAAATTGCCTATTGCCTCTATAAGTTTTTCTTTCATCATACCCTCCTAATCGTTGGCTTCCTTTCCTTTTTTCCTGCTCTTCTTAGCCTTTGGATCATCTTTTTTCGGTCCGGCATAGTTGAAGGAAATATTGAACGAACTCTTATCGCCTCTCGTGTTTATCTGACCTCTGTTTATCTCGTCAATCAAAGGGTCCTGTTCTAAAAGATCGGTGAATTTGTTAATGTCATCAAGACTACTGCTTGTTCCTACGACCCTGATCTTTCCCTCCTCCTTTATCGATATTTCGGAGACTTCGATTGTGCTGTTTTCAAACGTAAAATAAGGGAAAACTATTTCCATGATGTAGAGTGCACTGTAAGGATAAACCGCCTTTTTGTCGGCCGTACTAGCCTCTCCTTTTATCGATTTGTCCATTATCGACAACGCCTGACGAAGCGAAGGCATCTCCTTGCCGATAACATCCTTCATAAGTTGTTTTGTTCTCTCTTCGCCGGCCGTTATCCTTTCGTCCAGATACTTTATTCTCATTTCCATGCCGACAACAAGCATAAGTATTGCAGCAACATAGAGAAAAAGCGCAATTATCGCCCTCTTTTTAAGGAAAGCGAATCCACCTTTGTAAGCGAAATCACCTGTTGCGAAATTTACTGTACTGTCGTTGTCCACAGATTCAGAAATCATCTCAAGCTGAGTCGCAAAATCATAAACTATAAATTTCGAATTGGAAAAAACGGAAGAATCCATTTCACAGACTATCTTTTCAGATCCTGCGGGAAGAATACCGCCAATAAAGACTGCCGTTTCTCCCGGATCTCCGGCAAAAGGAGCAAAAAAAACGAATATCTTTTCAAAAAACGAAATTATTGTCTTGCGGATTCTCACTTCAATATCGCTCAGTTCGCCTGGTTCGCTGAGATCACCGGCGACGCTGAGCCATGAATCAAGTTCTGCCTGAGGGTCTTCGCCGCCGAAAATTGAAAGCATATCACTTCTGAGTTCGTTCAAACCCCCGTTTCTTACAATCTGACCGTCAGGAAAAACCATGATGACGTATTCATCGTTCACAAATATCGCCTTTTTCAGAGGAATATCTGACTTGAAGAAAAGGACTTCCTCTGGAACTATGCTTCTGACCTTCTCTCTTGCCGAATCATCGAAATCAAGCAATGCCTTGCGGATGACATCCTTACCTGCCGCAAAAACATTCATGTCGCTGCTTCCCTTCTGGAAGTTTTTGACCTCAATCATCATATCGTCCTCTTTGAACGGAGTTTCGGACTCTATATCCTGAGCGACAATTTTTTTGAGATATGAATGTTTTACCGGAGGATAATTCCTAGCGTAGTAGAGCATTTCCCTGCCGGAGCAGATAAAATCTATGTAATCGAAGTTTTTAAAAAGCTCGGCAGCCTCTTCTTTACCGGCAAATTCACTCTTTTCAAAGGTCGTTTTGTTGTATTCCTTCGAAAAAGTGTCTATCAGGAATCCGCCGTTTGCCGCCCTGCATGAAGCAAATTTCATTTTTTACCTCACCTTGATAATAAATTATCCTTCCCTGTAATAGTAAATGTTACCCTCTCGGTCCACAATCATCTCGACCCAGCTTTCAATCCCTTCCTTTATGCCGATAGCCTTAATGCGATAGACGCTTCCAGTCGTATCGGCGATTTCGGATATCGATTTATCGAGCGAAACCCCTTCGTCGGCACATGCCTGAATGAAATCGTCACGTTTCGCAAAACCGTACTGCGCCCTTTTGGCAAGAATCTTTCCAAGAAGTTCGCGCATTGCATCTTCGTTGTAGAACACTGTCAAAGCCTTGTCGACCGCATAAGCCCTGATCAAACCTTCCAGCATATCATGGTTTGCCTTATTCACATTGATTTTTCCGGTGGAATATATCGTGATGTGCGGCTCAAGAATCTTGAAAACAAGATCATCTACGCCGTAAACCATCATCAGTTCCTGAACGGTATCGAATTTGGAGTTTTTAACTTTATACTCAGGTTCGAAATCATCATAGTTCGACTGTTCGTCGCCGCCTGTCATATACTTCGCGCCATCGGTATATTTATCATCACCCATATCGACCCAGTCAACAATGTTCTGAATAAGTTCCTCTCGGTCGACATATTCAGCCCTCGAAGTGTTTTCAAGAAAGATAAAATCATAAAACTCAGGTTCAATCAGGGCTTCAAGCATTTTTATAATCGCCCCTTTCGTGCCGTAAGCCAGTTGATTAAGGTTGATTTTCGTATCTTCGCCCTTGAATTCAACCTTGAAGTCTCCAGGAAACTGAAATATCGGATCTCCTGTCTCGGTATAAGTATATTCACCTTCTTCATCGTTTGTCGCGGCACCTTTCGGATTTTCGACATCGCTTGAAGAAACAACATCCTCGATATCAACAAAAGGTCCTGCATTGGTAAAAGTGCGAAGAACGGCCGTGTCCATCGGAATTATATCCCATATTTCTATCTGCTGTGACATATCAAACTGCTTTAAAAGGCTTTCTACCTGCTTCTGAAGATCAAAAATAATAACCGCAAAATTCACTGCACTTGAAGCTAAAGCCTGAGCCTCTGCCTTGTGTTTGTAGTTCATCGCAAGATCAAATTCAGTCTTTGCTTCGTAGTTCATATCACTTACTATCGGAAGCATAACAGCTATCATAACAAGGACAAGAACAAGGGCAAACCCGCGCTTTTTCCCTTTCGGGTCTTTTTCAGCACTTGCCTTAGCGTGCAGGCTTGACTTTATTTTGTCCAACAAATTCAACATGTTAAAAACTAAATGGTTTAGTCATCTTAAGGTTTACTACAGTTTCTATCTTATAGTCTTCTTTGCCGAAATCCCCTTCTTCGGCAATCATCGTAATCTTTACTTTCGGTGGAAGTGAGTTGACGTTGTCGATGCTTTCTGTGTTCCAGTGGTCAACCCACTCTTTTGTCGTTGTACGCCAATACTCGAATTTTATGCTCTTGAAACCTTTGAGAACAGGATAAACATTGCCTCCCCTTTCAGGGTCTTCGTCAACCCAAAGGCTTTCCCTGCGCATAAGAATGTTTTCACCCTCAACATTCTCTCCGTAATACTCAATCTCAGTCTGATCGCACTGCTTGAATCCGGCAGCCATTTTAACGTGGTTGATAGTCGCAAAAGTGAGATGGCTCACAGGGTCGTCATCTTCGCTCTTAAATATTGTCTTATGCGTCTCTTCAGGAGCTCCTTTGTTTACTGTAAGATAAGCATTTTTCAAATCACTGCGGATAAGTTCAAGCGTGAAATATATGCTGCGCTCCCTCTCTGTTACAGCCTTTATCTTGGCCCTGCCACTCAAAAGGTTGGAAAACGAGAAATAAACTGATGCCACCAGTATTACAGTTATGCTCATTGCAAGAAGAACTTCTATGAGAGTAAAACCTTTTTTCATCATTTGCCTTTGGGAGCTCCTCCGCCGTTAATCATATTGTTCATGCCTGGAGTCCCTTTATTGAGGCCTTCGAACCTGTTTTTCTGAGAACCTTTGCCTCCTTTGCCGCCCTTCCCTTTGTTTCCTTTGCTGTCGCCTGTATACTGCTGGAACGTTTTTACTGTTCCGTCAGTTGTCAGAAACACAGTAAAAACAACTTTTTCCGATTCTTTTACACCTTCACCCCAAAATACCGAAACGGTAAGCTTGCGGATTCTCTCCTTAAAGAAATCTTCGATGTTACCTTTTGCAAGAGAAAGCATTGAAGCACTCTGGTCGAGATAAGAACCATCATCAGCGCTCGTTGAAAAGTCTGGGAGCGGGATAAAAACGCGCTTTACTGAATATTTCCAGCGAAAACCTTCGTATTCCCTATCTTCAAAATCACCTTCTTCCTCTGTTTCGTCATCAGGAAGTCCTTCTTCTTTTATAATTTCCTCAACATCGTGCAGTTTAAGACGACAGAGTTCTGTTCCGAGATAGATGTTGTGAACCTTCGAAGCATATATATAACTTGCTGAAATTATTCTAGAAGCTGCAAAAAGAACACCGGAGAGGATAGTTATCGCCGCAAGAACCTCAATAAGTGAAAAACCTCTTTTAGGCTCCCCTGATGCAGGGGAGCTGGCAGCTCTGCTGACTGAGGGGTTATTGAACGCAGGGGAGCTGGCAACCGCAGGTTGACTGAGAGGTCTAATCATCACGATTTTCCCTCCGCATCCTGGTCTTTCAGCAGTTCTCTCATATCTTCAATCTCGTCTTCAAAGCTTCCTGACTCAATTTTCACGTTGAGAAACATATCGGAAGTAATATAGACATAACTTTCTTCCCCGTCTTCAGTCTCTTCTCCCAAAGAAAGATAAAAAGGCTCGATCCTCCCTTCAGGAAAAATATAGATAAAGACTTTCGGCTCCTTTCCTTTATTGTCGGAATCGAGGAAATCACCCCGCTTTACGATTTCAGGCGTGTGATATGCAAAAAAACCTGTAACAATAAGCCCTTTTGCAAATTTTTTCTCGCCTGAATTTTTTGTGAACTCCGGTTTCAGAATAGCTTTCAGAGAGCGTCTGTCGGGAATAAAATTTTCGTAGTTGTAGTAATCCGAATTTTCCAGATCTTCCTGCGAAGAAAGAAGCCGTGCTTTCTCAAGAAGGTTTTCTGCACCAAGCGCGGAACCCTTTCCGGCAAAAGGATCACTTCCCTTGCCGTTTTCCATCCTTTCGATAAGTTTTTCGTTTTCCTCTTCCTTTGCAGCTGCAGCTTCTCCAGTAAAAAGATAGAACGGTGTTTCGCTTTTCTCAGTCCAGTAGCTCCCTTTTTCCAGATCGATAACAAGACGGATATACTCTTTGTTGCGCACCGCCTGCATGAAGCTGTAACGCAGAAACGAATTGAAACCGCCCATTTCGGCACTTGCCTGATAACGTCCGAAGCGGTTCACACCCGCAACGGAAAAGCCGGCGATAACTATGGCTATCGCAGCTACGGCAAGCATTTCGACCATGGAAAATCCGGATCTTTTCATAATTAGTCGTCTTCCCAGTTGGTTATATCGTCGTTTCCGCCTTCTTTGCCGTCAGGACCAAAGGAATAAAGGTCGAAGCTGTCTTCGTTGTTGCTTCCCGGATAAATGTAAACATATTCGTTTCCCCACGGGTCCTGAGGAACTTTTTTCTCTTTCAGAATTTTTTCTTCAACAAGTCTCGAAAGACCGTCGTCGCTGTCAGGATAACGCCCGAACTCGGTTTTATAAAGGTCAAGCGCGTTTGAAATCGTGCCGATGTCAATCTTTGCCTGTTTTATCTTCGATTTATCGAGATAACCCATAACACCGACGCCGACAGCACCCATGATCATCGTCATAATCGTGATCGTTACCATGATTTCAAGAAGCGAAAAGCCTTTCGACGCCTCTTTCGCGTTTGCTTTGATCAAAGCCTTAAAAAATCTCTTAAACATAAAAACCTCCTGAAAAAAACGTAAAAAAACTAAAACCTATAAATTAAGCAACTCGAGTGCCACAAAATTTATTTAATAAATTCAGCAATTTACAAACTCAAAAAGAATGTCAATTCGGCAATTTGACAATTTGTCAGCAAAGCCATAGCAAAAACCGTACAAATTATGAAGAAATCTCTGTGGTTATATACGTTCCGGATTTCAGAGGACTACTTCGATTTTATCAGGATAACAAGAAAAAACGGCCCTCCGACAAGAGAAGTCACTACTCCGACAGGAATTTCCGATGGAGCTATAACAGTTCTCGAAACTGCGTCCGAAAGCATAAGTATGCATCCTCCGGTGAGAAGCGCAGCAAATGCTAAAGGCGCGTGCTTTCTTCCAGTAAGTCTCCCAGCGATATGAGGTGCCATCATGCCGATAAAACCTATAGGTCCAACTTGAGAAACAACGACTGCGACAGCTAAAGAAACGGTAAAAAGAAGAATGTTGCCGATTACATTCATGTTAACGCCGCGTGTCGTCGCGATATCAGAATCTATCCGCATGAGATCAAGTTCTCTGTGGAAAAAGAGCGAAACAAATATCATTACAACAAAAGCCGGAATAATTTTTAGGACTGTCGAAAAACCTGTAAAATCAAGGCTTCCCATCATCCAGTGAATCATCATCGCGCTTTCACTTCCGCTTGCGATATACTGGATGAAAAGTATAAGTCCGCTGCATATAAAGTTGACCGCGACTCCGGCTAAAAGAAGAAATCCAGTATCAAACCTTTTTTTGAGGCGGCCTGCCGAATAGATGAAAACAACGGTCAGAAAGGCACATACAAAACTGAAGAGCTGTGTAATCGGAAGAGCAAAAGCAAACCCCGAAAAAAGCTTTATCGCCGTTACCGCCCCCAAAGCTGCGCCGCTGCTCACTCCGAGTGTATATGGTGTCGCGAGATCATTCTTGAACATAGACTGAAACACCATTCCGCAAAGTGCCAAAGTAGCCCCACAGACAAAAGCGCCTAAAGTTCTCGGAACTCTTATGTTCCAGAATATATTCGAAGCCGCGTTTTCACCGAAGATTTCCCTCAACGGCATTTCAATATATCCGAAAAAAGGAAGAATCGCGAGGAGTATCAAAGAGAGTAGCGCTATAGCGGCAATTTTGACGATATTAAGCTTCACCGACATTACTTCACCTTAGAAGCAGCAATTGAATCAAGCAGAGATTTTGCTATCGACTCAAGATATTCATCCTTTTGAAGCAAATCTTTTTCTGTTTTATTCGTTATATAACCTACCTCGAAAAGAAGGGACGGCATTCTTGCACCTACAAGAACGTAAAAAAGTGCACCTTTGTTGTAACCCCTGATTTTCACCCCATATTTTTGGAGATTTTTCTTCAGGCCCTGTCCTATTTCAGAAGAGTATTTAAGACTGTCTCCGACATAGTAACTCATTGTCATGTCAACCAGAATCGTATCGAGAAGAGTGACGTTTTCAGAAATTTTGTTCTCGACTCTTGCAAGTTTGTCGGCATATTCGTCCCGCGTATTGTCAAGATGATATATCTCCATTCCGCCGACATTCCTGTCTTTGAAAGAGTTCGCGTGGAGCGATATAAACAGATCTCCGTTCATAGCGTTTGCTATAGCCGCGCGCTCCTCCAAAGGAAGAAAAATATCTTTGTTTCTAGTAAGTTTAACCTCAATCCCTTCATAATTTTTCGAAAGTTTTTCTATCTTTCTGGCAAGCTTGAAAACTACGTCCTTTTCATAAAGTTTACCCGAAATCGCCCCCGGGTCTTTGCCTCCGTGACCTGGATCTATTACGATTATTTTTTTCTTTTTTGCCTTAATTTCAGTTTTTGCGGCAGTTTTCTCAGTTTTTTTTGTCTGAGTTTCACTCTTTTTTATCTCCTGTTTTTCTTTGGGACCAGCTTTAACAGCAGACTTTTCAGGAATTTGTTCAGGGGCCTTCTCAGCAACTTTTTCAGGAATTTTCTCGCCGTAGTAGTCGATTACTATTCTCCACGGCTCCTCCATTTCTACCACGTTGTAACTTTCGACTTTACCAGTTTCAATAACTATCCTAATACCGTTTTCACGCTTACCGAGCCTTATCTTTTTCAAGAACGAGTCATACTTCACATCAGGAAGGCGGAACCCTGAAGCATCAACGCCGATGAGGTCGATATATATTCTGTTTGTATCACCGTCTTTAAGCAGATTATACTTGTATGAAACCTTTTCACTCGGATAGACAGCGACCCTTATCGAACTGTTTCCGGGCCAGACTTTGATATCGTTGAGCTTTTTCTCGCCTTTCGAAGCATTCGTGAGATCCATAATAAGCTGATCCAAAGACTCTCTGTCGGCATCGCTCAGGGAAGTTTGCGCAAAAACAATAAAAAATGAAAAGAATATAAGAAAGAAAACGCTGAATTTCATCAGTTAGAACCTGACTCCGGCAAAACCACCTATCGAGAAGCAGTTGTAGTAGCTGTATGAACCTGCATAGTCTCTTGCTTCCACAAGATACCATTTTGAAGCAGCCCTTGCTCCAAAACTGAAATATTTGTTGAGATAGTATGTTATGGCACCACTATAGTAAGGCCTGTTTTTAAGCCATTTTCCATCTTCTCCCAACGATTGGAAAGTCATCATAAAATCTATAGCCAGAGAATCGAAGAAAAACATATCCGTGAATACGTTTATCTGGTAGTTGTCGTACTTTTTCGCTTCATGGTTATAAAGTTTGTTGTGCTCGAACGAACCGCCTACCGAAAATGTGCCGGTTATATCGAAAACGAGGTCAAGATAGTATCCGGCAGTCCAGTCCTTCCCTCTTCCGGCATAACTCATAAGATAGCGTGACTTTGTTGTAGGTGTGCTGGAAATCGATTCACTCTGGCCTCTGTAATACTCCCTTTCAATATCGTAGAACGTGTTAAAATACGAAGGAATGTAGTCAGGTTCCATCGCCCTGACCTCCCATCGGCTCAAAATCTGCATGTCTGTACTCGTCGGAAGCATAAGTTTGTGCTTTGCACCGAAGTGCATGCCGAAGCCAGCATCGACAATTTTGTTCATGTCGGTATAAAGAGTCAGCTGGTAATACTTCATCGCCAAAACCCGGAAAGAGAGGTCAAAACCGAAAATCTGAAAATTGGAATCAGTAATTTCACGTCCGTATTCGTTATCGCTCTTTCCCGTAATCTGATCAGGTGCAAAAACATCAGCGAAATAAGATGCTCCGATTTCAAGGTTGTTGCCGTAACTTTCCTTGCTGAAAAAACTTATCGGCTTAAGGTAGAATCGGCCTCCGATGACATTCGGCGGAGTAACATCGTCCATAAAAAAATCTATTCCGGCATAATCGGTATTAACTTCAAGGTTGACTCCGCGCTGCGGATGATAAAGCCTCAAATCACCGTAGTATGCTCCGACAATCGAACCGTTGCCAACGTAACGGTTTCTCTGCTCGCCGAAGTAAAAATAGAACATATCGCCGGAATGACCGTAGTGAAAATAATTGAGAATCGCAACCCAGTCCCTCGCATCGTCCCAGTCTTCCTTCGGGAAAATTGCAGCTGTTGTCGGAATGTCGTTATCGTTTTTCAGAATAAATCTGACCGGAAGACCTACACCGAAACCGAGCATTGAAAATTCAGCGGAAGCATAAACATCAAGCTCAAGAAGCAAAGATTCACCCTGATATGTCGGGAAAAGCGCACCTCCGAGACTTATTCCCCTTTTAAAGCGGCTGTAAGCCTCATTCGGATGAAAATCAACCGCACTCGCAACGGAAAAAGATGCCAGGATCAGGAAAAACAAACATATTCCGAGCACTCTCTTCATAATATTCTCCAAAATCAACACAATTACATTTCAAACTCTGAAAAGTTATCCGGTTCAATCTTTTCAAAGGTGTAAAAACCGTTCACAGCGGCAAATTCGCTGCTGCTGAGCATATTGCCGACATCCTCCTGTGTCGCAGGTACATTCTGGCCCGGAACAACAAAAGTAGCCATATCGCGCCCGTTTTCCTTCGAATGGTAAAGAGCCGTATCGGCCAGCGTTACAACATTTTCAAAAGTTACAAGTTTGGGTTCGCTGACAAAAAACGGAAGTGCAACGATTCCCATCGACACCGTTATCCAGACAGTTGATCCGCCTTGCGTTGTAAACGGATGCTTCTCTATTGCTTTTCTTATTTTTTTTGCGACTTCGAACATCTTTTCAAGCGGAATATTTTTCAGCACGATAAGAAACTCCTCGCCGCCCCATCTGATAAGAATATCGTCAGCACGGACAGATTCCTGCATGACTTCGGCGACACCTTTCAGAACCATATCACCCACATCATGCCCGTAAAGATCGTTAACACGCTTGAAATGGTCGATATCCATCATTATGACACCGTATACATTGTCGTTCTTTTCCTGTATGATGTTGCGGTTGTCGAGAAGATGCATTTTTCGGTCGCGCGATTCGATAAAACGCCTGATTTTGCGCTCTTCTACATCGAACATATAGCGCCTGTTCATAAGCCCTGTCAGCGGGTCCTTCATTACAGCTTCTTTGAGAGCGTTGTTTTTAATCTGGAGTTCAGCCGTCTTTTCGTCTATCAGACGCTTGATATCGTATTCTCTTATCTTTTTAAGCCGTCTGTTCAGGAAAATCATAAAAACAATAAAGGCGACTAGAATAAAAGGAGCCGTCACAACAAGCCATTTTTTCTCATGCCATTCTGTGTCTACCTCAAAAACGAACTTCTTTTCAGTGAATTTAGAAGGATTGCCGGAACGGTATGCACGGACTGAAAATTCGTGAGAACCGCCATGAATATTCGATAGATTGACCGTTCTTTTGCTTGTTCTGTTTACCTGTTCTTTATCGAAAGAATAGTCAAAAAACAACTCGCCAGCCCCTGAAAACAAAGGCGCAGAATATGAAATAGAGAGATTTTCCACCGTTTGCGGAAGAGACATTTTTCCGATATCGTCTAAAGAGTAATTTCCGCCGCCATCATCCGAAGAAAAAATGTTTTCTATTACAATTTCAGGAACAAAATCGTCTTTTTCCTTAAAATTCGTGTCAAAAACGGCAATGCCTTTCATCATCGGAACATAAAGCCGGTTATCGGAAAGCGCGGAATCTGAAGTTCTTCCTTCGGCACATTCCCACGATGCCATACCGTTCTTTTTGCCATAAACAACAGCCGGAACACTGGAACAGCCGCCGTTGAGGAAGCAGTCGGCATCTTTGCCCTTTATCGATGCGACACCAATATTGGTCATCAGCCAGAAGTTTCCGTTTTTATCCTCTAAAACCGAATGAATCGCCGCTTCGCCGCTGATTCCCGGCACATGGAAAGCTATAGCATCATTCTCGATATCGACAAAAATCTCGTTCGACAGCGTAACTACCCATATGCGCTGCTTTGAATCAACAAAAGTGCGTTTTACAAAAACATCCTTTTTCCAGAGTGGCACAGGTTTCAGAGTCCCGTTTTCCTCAAGCCCGAAAACGCCGCTCCATTTCGTAACAACAAAAAGTTGGCCTTCATGATCGATTATATCGACTATTTCGGCATTGACATCCGGCAGCTGGTACTTTTCTACGGTCCTGTCGTTTTTGAAAACGAAAAGTGCGCCGACAAGCGAGTTGTCGCTCACCCACACATTTCCTTCAGAATCGCTGAAAAAGACATCCGTTGAAACCGGGAAAAGGTCTTCCGCACTTGTGTAAATCTCCTTAACCGGCTTGAAAGTCTTGTCGGGCTGCATGATGTAAAGCCCAGACTCGCCCGAAACCCACAAATTGTCAGTTTTATCAAAAAATATGCGGTTGAAAACCTGTTTGCATCCTGTTTCTCCGCAGGCAGATTCCCAAGGTCCGAACTCATCGTTTTCTTTAAAAATCCCTTTCCGCGTATTTACAAAAATATTTCCTGCTGAATCTGAGACAATACCTGAAACAGTCTCCTCATCAAAAATCATCCCTTTGAAAGAACTTCTTTTGGCAATGCAGAAACCGCCGGTAGAAGTTCCAAACCAGACATTTCCCTCCTTGTCGCGGGCTGAAGCGGTAATTGCCCCGCCCAGATCCAAAGAGTGGTTTTCGTCAGGGAAAAGACCTCCATTTTTTGTTCCTATCCAAAGCCAGCCTGAATCATTTGCTTCCAGCACTGTTATATCAGCGTAAGGAAGTGCTTTTTCTTTATTCTCGCACCCGATTGAAACTTCGTTGTTTTCAATGGTGTAAAAGCAGTTTTTTCCACCTGCGTAAATAATATTGTCAGCTCCTTCCGCAAAAGCTGATATCGAATCATCAAGGTAGTCAACCTGAACAAAACGCTCGCTTCCGTCTTTCATGAAGTAGACGCCGTTTTCCGTTCCGAGCCAGACAGTGTCACTACTGTCGATAAAAACTTTGTTGACATTTTTTGTTCCGAGACGCGAATTTTCGGGAGAGAACCACTCGAAAAAGCCGTTCACCGAAAGAACGAAGACTCCCTTACCGTTTACAGCACCGTAAAGAAGTGCCTTTTTCTTGTCGTAAGCAAGCGATTTGACATTAAAATTACCGACTTTTTCCGCATTTTTGAATTTGAGCGCTCTGAAACTGCCCAAATCGGTTATCCAGACACCTAAATCAGTAGCAATGTAGCCGTTCCCGATACCGTCTGAAACGAAGTCGTTTATAGTGCTTGTCGGAATGCCGGCAAGTTTGCCGCCGTCAGGAAGAACGAATTCACTTCCGTCAAATCTTACAAGAGAATTCTTTGTGGCAACAAACATATGCCCTGATGGAGCACCGGCAAATGCAACAATTTGATTTTGCGGAAGATTTTGCAACGAATCATAACAGTCAAAGCAGATACCGTTATGACAGGTTCCGGTCACAGAATACAAAGAGAAAGAAAGAACCGCTATAAACAAAAACCAAAAAATTTTTTTCATTATCTGCGTTCCAAAATATCAACCGTAGAAACAGAAAAACCGAAAAACGGTGCAAAATAGCACACAACAACGTTTCTAACAAGAAAAATTCACAAAATCATCACAAAAAATTTAAAGAAAAAAACTAAAAGAAAGAAAAAGAATTGGTAGCGGGAGAGTGATTCGAACACTCGACCTGCGGGATATGAGTCCGCTGCTCTAGCCACCTGAGCTATCCCGCCACACAGGACGGCGAGAGTTTAGGAAAAACTTTTTCAAAGTCAATAAAAAATTTACAAAAAAAATTTTTTTGCTGACAAAAACCGGAAATACAAAGCAAAAATAAGATAAGAGAATGACGTTTTATAATGAATTTTCAGAGTGATAAATTAGAAATTCAACGTAAGATTTACAACAACTTCCGCACCAAGAGTTTTCGCTACAGGACATGTATCTGCAGCACTCTTGAGCATTGCCTGCTGTTTCGGAGTGTAGACGTTTGGCGGAAAGTTGAAGACGATGTCAATCTGACCTATCCGGCGCGGGTCGGCAGCCATAGTCTTTTTGATTTCGTATGTTGTACCGTCAACATTGAAGTCATGAGTCTGCGCGGTAATGCCCATTATCGTCATCATGCATGCACCAAGCGCTCCGCAAACGAGATCGGTTGGAGAAAAAGCTTCGCCTTTGCCATGGTTGTCGGTAGGAGCATCGGTCATAATAGTGTTGTTCGATTTAAGGTGGGTCATTTCATTACGCAAACTGCCTTTGTACTGCCCTTTTATTATTACCGGAGTATTTGTGGTGTCTATCATTTTGTGCCTCTTTTATTTAATATTTTCAGCTATCTTAACAGCAACTGCGGATGCAAGTGCGATGTCTTCGAGAGCGACCCACTCTTTCTGAGAATGGAAGTTTACGCCGCCTGCAAAGATGTTCGGACACGGAAGACCCATGAAGGAAAGTCTTGCGCCGTCGGTTCCGCCGCGGATAGGCTCAACTTCTGGTGCAGCGCCGAGGTCTTCGATCGCCTTCTTGACATATTCGTAAACGACCATGTTGTTCTTCATTACTTCGTACATGTTGAGGTAGCTTTCGGTAAAAACAGGAGTTACCTGAAGACGCGGTTCCTCAGCCTTGAGAACTTCGATAATATTGAGGATTATCTTCTCTTCGCGCTCTATATCTTCGGGAACGAAGCTTCTCAGGATCATGCTGACAGTAACTTCCTCGCTGCCGCCGCTGATGCCGACAATGTGGATGAAAGGCTCTCTGCCGCAGGTTCTCTCAGGCGACATCGTCTTCGGAAGCATATCAATGAATTTTCCTGCGTATCTGATTGCATTTACCATTTTGTCTTTTGCATATCCGGGGTGGATCGAAACGCCGCGCAGTGTTACTTTCGCCGAGAAAGCGTTGAAATTCTCGTAGTTTACTTCATACGGAGCGCCACCGTCGAAAGTGTATGCGAAGTCAGCGTCTACTTTCTGAAGGTTGATTTTGTCGACACCGCGTCCGATTTCTTCGTCGGGAGTGAAGCAGATTCTGATTTCTGGGTGTTTGATTTCGGGATGTTTGCCGAGATATTCAACCATCGACATGATCGCAGCAACACCTGCTTTGTCGTCAGCGCCAAGAAGCGTAGTTCCGTCGGAAGTGATGATCGTGTCTCCGATGCAGTCCGAAAGATGCATTGTGTCAGCGGGGTCGATGACCGTGCCGCCTTTAAGATTTATGACCGAACCATCGTATTTTTCGTGGATTACAGGACATACGCCTTCGCCTTTGCAGTCAAGAGCGACATCCATATGGGCGATGAAAGCGACTTTCTTCGTGATGCCGCAGTTTGTCGCCATTTTCGCGTAAACATAGCCGTTTTCATCCATTTCCGCGTTTGCAAGGCCGAGCGATTTAAGCTCTTCGACAAGCTTTCTGCCGAGATTCTTTTCTTTCGGCGAAGAAGGACAAGTCTCGCTATCCTCAACAGACTGCGTATCTTCCTTAACGTAGTCGAGGAAACGGTTCAACAGATTGGTCTCACTAAGGATTTTGGTTACCAGCTGATCTCTTTTCATGACAAACTCCATAAAAATTAGTAAAAAAATTAAGCTGTTTTTTCAGTTTCAGGCGCAGGTGCGGCAGCGGGTTTCGCTTCCGCCGGTTTTTCCGCGACTTTGATCTCGAATGTCGCCTTTATCGCATGAGTAGGACATGCAGCGGCGCATTTTCCGCAAGCGATGCACTTCGCCGGATCGATGTAGGCAAGGAAATTCTCGACTGTGATTGCCTGAACTTTCTCCGGGCACTCTTTCGCGCATTTTCCGCAGCCGATGCATGCAGCCTTGCAGACGCTCATTGCAGCCGGAGCTTTGTCGGTGTTGCGGCAGCCTACGAAAACGCGCCTGCCAACGCGCCCTTTCGGACGGATCTCGATAAGTTTTCTCGGGCATTTCTTAGCGCAGACTCCGCAGGAAGTGCATTTTGCCTC
This sequence comes from bacterium UBP6_UBA1177, assembly GCA_002310995.1. Classification (GTDB taxonomy): domain Bacteria; phylum UBP6; class UBA1177; order UBA1177; family UBA1177; genus UBA1177. Next base: position 34,307 of record DBYV01000035.1, read on the forward strand.
GTCAACAACGGGAAGTCCCGTGGTTTTATCCATCGAAAGTGCACCGAAAGCACATGCAGAAACGCAGTCGCCAAGGCCTAAACAACCGTAAGGGCAGCCTTTCTCGCCTACAAAAAGCGAAGCGGCGACAGCACAGTTCGCAGGGCCGTCGTAATCACTTTTTCTGGTCGTTTTTTCAATCGTTCCGCCGCATCTGACAACTGCGACTTTAGGAACACTTTCCTGCATTGCAAGGCCTATGACCTCCCCTATTTTCTTGCGGGTTTCGGCATTGCAGCCTGGGCAGCACGGAATATCGGAAGAACCGGCTGTTGCTGCTTTCACGATACCCTCTGCAAGTCCTCTGCAGCCAGGGAAACCGCAACCGCCGCAGTTTGCGCCGGGAAGAAACTCAAGCACTTCGTCAATGCGAGGATCTTCCTCAACCTTGAATTTTTTGGCTGTGAGAAAAAGAACTACAGCCGAGACAACAGCAATGATTCCTAAAATCAGAACTGAATAAAGGATAACTCCGTCCATAACTACCCCCGTAAATTAAGATTTCCTGCAAACAAAGACAAAAGTCTTTGCGAAATATGGCTTCAAAAGAGCCAGAATCACAAAATAAGGCAGCAAAATTATTAAAGAAATTAAAGCAGCCAAAGCTTCTGACGAAATAAAACTCGAAGAGATGAAAAGTGCCGAAACCATAAGCAGAAACGGAATGAAAAACACATAAAAAACAGCCTTCAAACCGAATTTTTCCTCCATTTCGACAACCACGGAATCACCCGCTTCGACCTCTTCCATCGGAACTGCTTCGATAATTTTTTCGGCCATATCGTGAGCAGCACACATACTTTTCGCATGGCATGCGCTGCACGCGCTTTTGACCTCGATTTTCACCGAAACAAGCTCTTTTCCGGCCTTAACGACCGTTCCTGTGTGTGTAACCTTCGTATTCGCCATTTTTTGAACCTAAAAAAACGTATTTTTTTATACTTTAACAATTTTTTGTCAATTTTTAGATTGAATAAGTCTTACCTTATCTCGGCGCCCCTGACGCAGGGGAGCTGACGCGAAGCGGCTGAGGGGTCACACTCCGCAGAAAACAATTCCGAGCACTGCGCTGAAAATGATGAGAGTTATCGGAGAAATCTTCTTTTTTCCGAAAACAGGAGGCAGAAACGCTGCTACAAGCAAGATCGCCGTTATCGCAAGCGCCTTAAAATCGACACTGTAGGAACTTTTCACATCAATAAAAGCTTCGGCTGTCATGTAGAGCCCGATTGCTAGGATAAGCCCTACAACACAGGGTTTCAGCGTGCCGATTACAGTATTGAAGCACTTGTTTTTCATAAGCGAATTGAAGACAAACATACAGAGCAGCATGATTAAAAAAGCGGGAAAAACGACGGCGAAAGTGGCGATAAAAGCACCTAAAAATCCTGCCTGGCTGCGCCCGACATAAGTCGCGAGGTTCACCATGATAGGCCCCGGCGTCATTTCGCTCACAGCAATCATGTAAGTCAAAGTTTCGTCGGTAACCCAGCCGTAAGAAAGCACAACGTCGCGTATCAGCGGAATAGCTGCGTAAGCTCCGCCGAAAGCGAAGCATCCGACTTTGAGAAAACCTAAAAAAAGATCGAGATAAATCATTTATTCTCCAAATTTTTTCCTTTAACGGCAAATACCGCAAAACCGAGAAAAGCCGCGGCGATGATGATTGTAATTGCCGAAAATTTGAGCGAAAACACATCTATTGCGAGCATCGCCAGAGTTGATGCAACCAAAACCGCTATCGTAAACGGCTTTTTCTTCATGTTTTTTATCATCGTGACAGCTGCGCTTACGATGAGCACGCCGACTGCGCATTTTATGCCGAAAAAGGCGCTTTTGACGACCTGAATTTCGAGGAAGTTGTCGAGAACGCCCGAAATCAGAAGTATCACAAGGAAAGAAGGCATGACGATTCCGGCTGTTGCCATGATCGAACCCAAAATTCCCGCCTGTCTGTAACCTACGAAAGTCGCGCAGTTTATGGCGATAGGCCCCGGTGTCGATTCCGCGATGACGGTGACATTCATCATGTCGTCGTGGGTTATCCACTTTTTCTTTTCTACACAGTTATCCTCAATTACGCTCAGCATGGCATAGCCGCCGCCGAAAGTGAAAAAACCGATCTTCATGAATGTGAGAAAGAGATCAATCAGAATACGCATAAAAAAACCTGCACAAAAAATTGCGTTGAATTGATACTGAAAAAAATGGAAAAAGCTATTTTAAGGGATTGATTTAAAGGATTTTATTCTGCGGGAACGATAGCGATGTTGTCAAAAATTGCCCAGCGAGCTTTGCTCCCGTTACCTCCGAATTTGAATTCAAGAGAACATGTCTGGCCATTCCAGTTTTCAGCCGTAACGTTGGATGTATCAATCCAAGTATTGTTAAGATCGCTGTTGCCGAAATCTATTGTGAGCGGACTGCCGCTTTCATTGTATTGCCAGCTTCCGTTAGTCACAAAATGATCAGTTTTATTCCACTTGTAATAATAAGATTGAGTACCGCATTTAAGCAGGATGGAAATCGTTACTATCTGATCTGTGGCAAGCTGGAAAGATATTTTCTGCGGAAGTTTTGCGGTATCTGAAATTTCAAAAGTGTGCGATTTAAGAACACTTTTAGCACTATTGCCTTTTGTCGCCGAAACTTTCAATGCTGGATTTTCTCCAAACATTGCCTTCTCAAAACTTCCATCGTCAGTTGTCCAAAGCCACGGCTCCTTATCAGAAGCCCAAACTGAGAAATCTCCGTTCCAGATTATATCTTTATCTGAAAGTTCGGGAACATTTGCGTGACCGGTTCCTGCGTGACCACCTTCATCAGAAAACTCTGATGTCTTTTTCCAAGTTTTGCCGTTGTCGGCACTGAAACGGAATTCATATTCGTATTCACCTGCCGAAGGGAACGCATAAGTGTATTTATATTCATCATTATTACCGAACGCGGTGCCGATCCCTGTGCCGTCATTAAAAGCTTCATTGACGTCAGCTTCATACCAAACATATTCCATCTCGGCATCTTTTGGTCTGACTCCGAACTGAGCTCTGACACCCATCAAAAATTCAGATGAATTGACTGTTTGATCAGTAAGTCCTTCAATATAAACTCTGCCGTAAAATGTTACTGGATAATCGAGTCTGAAAGTATAGTTGTCAGAATCTTTCGGATACTGAATATCAGCCCAGCCTACGGAATAGTTGTGTTCCTCACCACCGCATTCTCCGCCGTAATAAACGAGCTCAAAATCATCGACTATAATTTCTGTTTCACCATAGCTGGAAGAGTTTCCAGTTCTAAACATAAGTCTCAATTCATTATTCTGCCATTTTTCTGCTGTAATCTCGGAACCGAAAATAATAATTACATCATGCATCTGAGGATTTTCGGTGTCATCGAAATTGACAGGTTGGTTAAAAACATTTTGTTTATGATTTGCATCCGTAGCAAGAACAAAAGCTCTGCTTTGCGCATGCCAGTTGTAGGAGTAATAATTGTTATTGTTGTTCTTGTCCCACAACAAGCTTACTACGACAGGAGACGCCTTAAGAGCAGCCATTTTGAATTTAACGCCTACCGGAATTTCGGCATCAGCTGCGGATGCAAATTTGATTTGTATAACAGGCTGATTGTCATCATAAGATGTCGCGATTTTAAGAGCATTGTCGACATTTGTGTATGTCGTAACCGGAGTTCCTGCTTGATATTCAATTCCTTTCTTTTCCCAATATTTCGGTGTCCCGTCTTCATTCCATTCGCTGAAGTCGCCGTTCGGAATCTGGACACAAGCAGGATTAGGTTCAGTGTCACCGGTATCAGTGTCAGACGTATCCGCTGTGTCAGATGTATCTGCTGTGTCTGAAGTGTCTGATGTATCTGCTGTATCGGATGTGTCGGAAGTATCAGAGGTGTCGGAAGTATCAGATGTGTCCGATGTGTCTGAAGTGTCTGACGTATCAGATGTATCTGATGTGTCGGATGTGTCTGAAGTATCGGACGTATCTGAAGTGTCGGAAGTATCAGAGGTGTCTGACGTATCAGATGTGTCCGATGTGTCTGAAGTATCGGACGTATCAGAAGTGTCGGTTGTGTCTGAAGTATCGGACGTATCAGAAGTATCGGACGTATCAGAAGTGTCGGTTGTGTCTGAAGTATCAGACGTGTCTGAAGTGTCGGATGTGTCGGATGTATCTGAAGTATCGGACGTATCAGAAGTGTCGGTTGTGTCAGACGGATCTTCTGTGTCGCTCGGATCTTCAACAATATCCTCATCCGTTACTTCGGAATCAGGAAGTTTGTCATCCGTTTTTTTGTCGTCTCCGCAGGATGTTACAAACATCATGAAGAGCAATGCCAATGCCAAAGTCATAAAATTTTTCATCTTTTTGCCTCCAAAACTAAAAAAGTGCCAAAACAAACGACAGATTATAGTGTCATTCTTAATTAAAGCAATGAAAAAGTTCTTAAAGAGAGTTGCAAAAAAAACAAAAAATGATAAATAGAGCGGTTTTAATTGTTTCATGGAGAACAAAATGCAAAAAAACATCAGACCTTATTCAGGACTTGTTCCGATAGTTGTTGAAAAGGAAGGCGGCGGCGAAAGATCTTACGACATCTACTCCCGTCTGCTCAAAGACCGCATCATTTTCATAGGCGAAGAAATCACTGACGACCTTGCAAACGCCGTTGTTGCAGAGCTTCTTCTTCTCGAAGGACAGGACAGCGAACAGGATATCTACATTTATGTCAACAGCCCTGGCGGATCGGTAACGGCAGGACTCGCAATCTATGACACGATTCAATACATTAAGCCCGATGTTTCTATGATTTGTGTCGGTCAGGCCGCTAGCATGGCTGCTGTTCTTATGTCTTGTGGAGCAAAAGGAAAAAGATTTGCCCTTCCCAACTCCCGCATCATGATTCACCAGCCTATGGGCGGTTTCCGCGGTCAGGCAACCGATATAGAAATTCAGGCGAAAGAGATACTTTTCATCAAAGACCGCCTACTTCAGATACTCCATTCGCATACAGGCAAAGATATTGAAACTCTCCGCGCTGATATGGAACGCGATTTCTTCATGTCAGCTGAAGAAGCCGTTAAATACGGTCTGATTGATAGTGTGGTAACAAAAAGATAGGTCAAAATGGCACAACGAAACAAACAGGACATCCACTGCTCTTTCTGCGGAAGACCGCAGACAGAAGTAGAAAGAATAATTTACGGCAGAAACGCTTACATTTGCAATGAATGTGTGGAAATGTGCGCAGAGCTTCTTGGAGAAAACGCTCAAGTTGCAGAAAACAAAGAACCGAAAAGTAGCAGAAACGAGGGAATTCATACGACTCCGATGCAAATAAAATCTTATCTTGATCAGTTCGTCATCGGTCAGGAATATGCGAAAAAAGTTCTCTCCGTCGCAGTTTACAACCACTACAAAAGGGTTCGTTCGCTGCAAAAAACCAATATTCAAAAAAGCAATATCCTGCTTCTCGGCCCAACAGGTTCGGGAAAAACGCTTCTGGCCAGAACTTTGGCAACTTTCCTTGACGTTCCGTTCAGTATTGCCGATGCAACGACGCTCACAGAAGCCGGATATGTCGGCGAAGATGTCGAAAATGTTCTTCTTTCGCTGATTCAGGCGGCGAATTACGACATCGAAAAGGCAGAACACGGCATAATTTATATTGATGAAATCGACAAAATCGCCAGAAAATCTGAAAATACTTCGATAACACGCGATGTCAGCGGCGAAGGAGTACAGCAGGCGCTTCTGAAAATAATAGAAGGAACTGTTGCGAACGTGCCTCCGACAGGCGGCAGAAAACATCCGCATCAGGAATATCTGAAAATTGACACTTCCAACATTCTTTTCATTGTCGGCGGCGCATTCGAAGGGATTGAAAAAATCATTGCGCGCAGAATCGGCAGAAAGAAAGTCGGCTTCGGCTCAGAAACCGGCAAAAAAATCGAAGAAAAACACATACTCTCCGAAATTCAGCCGGAAGATCTTCTCCGTTTCGGACTTATCCCTGAACTTATCGGCAGACTCCCGATGACAGCTTACCTCGAAGAACTTACCGCAGATGAACTGCGCAGAGTTCTGACCGAGCCAAAAAACGCGCTGATTACTCAGTACAAAGAGCTTTTCATGCTGGACGGAATCGAACTTTCCTTTTCAGATGGTGCTCTTGACGCAATCGTCAAAAAGACCGAGCAGCTTAAAACAGGCGCCCGTGGTCTGAGACGCATACTCGAAACAGCCATGCTTGACATAATGTATGACACACCCGAAGAAAAGGAAAACCTTAAAGAAATCGTTATCACACCTGAAGTGATCACATCAGGCAAAAAACCTCTGAAAAAATATAAAATCGAACAATCCAAAAATAGAAATACCGGCAAAGGAGCATAGTTTTAATGATTTCCAAAAATACTTTTCCACTGTTTCTCTACAACGACACTGTTATATTTCCCTATTACTCGTTCACCATTTCAGTTGATGATCCCTATGAACACGAAGTCTTCAGCAGGGCTTTCGAAAAAGAAGAACAGGTTGTTGTTGCGGCATTCAAAAAGCTTCCCGATGATCCTGAAAAAAGCATTTTTCTTCCAGTGGCTACACTTTGCGATGTCATTCACTTAGAAGAAGTTGAAAACAGAAGGTACAAAGTTGTTCTTGCCGGTGCGAAACGCGTCCTTTTTTACTCTTATCAACGTGATCCGCAAACTCATCTTTTCACGGTAAAAGTCAAAGAGTTCAAGACAACTTTTCCGAAGGAGAAAAACCCTGCAACTGCAAGAAGAATCCTGGAAGATGCTCTCAAAAGATACTTTGACATAGCAGGTTTTCCGCCGGAGAAAGCAAATCAGATCACCGAGGAGGAAAATCTTGAAGATTTCGTCGACTGCTGCGCCTCATCCCTGGATCAGTCCATGGACCCCGAAGGTTTCCGCAGAGTTTTTGAAGAGAAGGATCTTTACAAAAGAATACTTGATCTTACAAAGATTTTCCTTGCCGAAACCAACATTGCAAACATTGAAAACGAAATAGACGACGAGGTTCACGAGCGTTTTGAAAGAAGTCAGCGCGAGCAGTTTTTAAGAGAGAAAATCCGAGTTCTCAACGAAGAACTGAACGGAGAAAACTATCAAGGCGATTCCGAGAACGGCGGCGATCCGAACAAAAGTCTGAATTTCGACCTCAATTCTTTCAAGGCGCCGGATTATGTAAAAGAACGTCTTAAAACCGAACTCACGAAATCGGCACGTATTCCTCCCTTCACGCCGGAACAGGAAGTTATAAGAAATTACATAGAAACAATTCAATCGCTTCCGTGGGAAGAATCGACAAAGTGTGAAATAGATATCGACTGCGCCAGAAAGCAGCTTGACGATGACCACTACGGACTTACCGAAGTCAAGGAACGGATTCTTGAATATCTGGCTGTTCTCAAACTTTCCGGAAATCTGAAAGCTCCGATAATCTGTCTCGCCGGCCCTCCCGGAGTGGGCAAAACGAGTATTGCATCCTCTCTTGCCGCGGCAACCGGAAGAAAATTCGTTCGTCAGTCATTGGGTGGTCTTCGCGACGAAGCCGAAATCAGAGGTCACAGACGCACCTATTTAGCTGCTCTGCCAGGGAAAATCATCCTTTCGCTTCAAAAGGTCAAAGTCAACAACCCGCTGTTTTTGTTGGATGAAATTGACAAACTCGGTGCTGACTACAAAGGTGACCCATCTTCCGCGCTGCTTGAAGTTCTCGACCCGGAGCAGAACAAAACTTTTACAGATCACTTTCTTGACCTTGAATTTGACCTCAGCAACGTCCTTTTTGTCGCTACTGCAAACGACAAAAACAAAATTCCAGTTGCACTGAAAGACAGGATGGAAGTCATTGATATTGACGGTTACACAACTTTCGAGAAGAAAAATATCGCAAAAAAACATCTCATTCCGAAAGAGAAAAAGCTCAACGGAATCGAGGACACCAATCTGGATTTTACAGAAGATGCCTTAGATTTACTGATAAAATCATATACTTGCGAAGCAGGAGTGCGTGAACTCGAAAGAAAAATCGCATCAATTTGCAGAAAAACCGCACTTGCCAAAGCGGAAGGCAAAGAAACGGAATCAACTATAACCAAAGAAAATCTCGGCAAATATCTCGGAGTCGAAAAATATTCCGAGGACGCAATCGGCAAAGAGCCTGAAATCGGCGTTGTCAACGGTCTGGCTTGGACCCCATACGGTGGAACAGTTCTTCAAGTCGAAGCGATAAAATATCCTGGGAAAGGTGGTTTTGAAGTCACCGGCAGTCTCGGTGATGTAATGAAAGAATCTGTAAAGATTGCAGCAAGTTATGTCCGTTCACTCTTCTCTGAAAATAAAATTGTAGATGACGAAATATGGGACAAACAGACTATCCACATCCACTTTCCGGACGGCGCGACGCCAAAAGACGGACCTTCAGCCGGCGGCGCGATTTCGCTTGCAATTGCCTCCTTAATGTCGGGAATTCCGGTGCAGCCGAAAATCGCTATGACAGGCGAAGTTTCGCTCAAAGGAAAAATCACGAAAATAGGCGGTCTCAAAGCAAAAGTCATGGCAGCAAAACAGGCTGGAATTACGAAACTTTTCATTCCCGAGGAAAACCGCGGTGACTACAGTGAAATTCCAGATGAAATCAAGGACGGAATCAAAGTAAAATTCGTAAAAGAGTGCCGCGAAATTCTGAAGGAAGCTCTTCCCGAACTTAAAATCAGCTGAAAAATCCAGCAAAACAAGCAGGAATTCTGCCGTATTTCAAAAAAACTTTTTTGAGAAAATCTTGAGTTTTTTCCTTCTCTTTCAAGTCTTCTTCCGTCAGAACAGGCGTATCGGGAAAAAGTGCGAGAACTCTCTCCGCAAAAAATCCGCTCGCTTCGTAAGAAATGATTTTTTCACTTTTTCCTTCAAAAAGTTTGGTGTTTTTTACTCCACAGCTCGGACTTTTTGCTTTAAGAAAAAAACCATCAATATTTATCAATGTTTCTAAATAGTTATTTGAATATTCAAGCATTTTTTCGGTCCAGAATTTTCCGGTTTCAGGCTGAAAGAGGAGATTTTTTTCGTCAATTCTGATAACTCTGATTTTTTCGCGCGGGCAGCCTAAATCTATCGCGATTTCGGGGCACCAATGAATGATTTCCGCGTGTTTTTTGAGATTTTCGGCAAAATCGCAGAAAAAATCTTTCCCGTCATAGCGGCATTTGTCGAATCCGAAGCATCTGCTCATATAAATTTTTGGTTTTTTGCTCATTTTTTCCTCCCGAAAAGTCATTTTTTCAATAGCCTTTTAAAAAAAAAAGTCCATTTCATTTTAGACGTGACGACGTAATGGTGCAACGACGTGACGATGAAATAACGTGACGATGGAATCAACCGAAAATTTGACTCTTTTTGAAAGAAGACTAACATTTTTATGCCTGCCCGGTGCGTGAGCTTGGGGCGTTAGAAGTTTTTTCCTATTTAAATTTTGGGGTTTGTACTTACTACCGTGAATGTTGATCGGTTCGGCTTTCCCCACCTGTGAGCACAGGATAAAGCTTGCTTCGGGCCACGGCCACGGCGGGTTTTCTGATTATTTTCCGAAAATTCAGATGTTTTCAGGTTATTTTTTTGAACCTTTTTTCTGGTTCACAAGGTGTGTGTAGAGTGTTCTTCTTATCTTTTTGGTCGAAGTTTTCTGGAATTCTTCAGTATGTATCCTGATTTCCGAAATTTTTGCATACGCAGGAAGAGTTTCATTCAGTTCATCCCGGTTCTGCTGCATGATTCCTACGAGCTGATCCTCTGTGACATTTTCAGCTTTCATTTTGTCATAATCGGGATAAACAAACGCTATCAGCCTCCCTTTGCCGCCGTCGAGAACGAGCGATTCTGAGACAAACGGCATATAGTTGATTTTGAGTTCGATCTCTTCCGGATAGATGTTCTGCCCGGACGAAGAAAGAATCATGTTCTTCAGTCTTCCGCAGATAAAAAGGAAGCCGTCTTTGTCTATTCTGCCAAGGTCACCGGTGTGAAGCCATCCTTCGCTGTCGAGAACTTCGGCGGTCTCCTTCTCCATTTTGTAGTAGCCGCTCATTATGTTCTCCCCTTTGACGCAGATCTCGCCTACTCCTTTTTTGTCGGGATTGTCGATTTTGGCAGTCAAGTAGGTCATGATTTTTCCGCAGCTGCCGATTTTGCGGTTATCTGCGTAGTCGGTGTATGCGATAAGCGGTGCGCACTCGGTCATTCCGTATCCGGTCGTGAATCTGACGCCTGATTTGAGAAGGAACGATTCGATTTTCGGGTTGAAAGCGGCTCCGCCGGAGATGACTTCGTAACACTTTCCGCCGAAGAAATCGCTGATCCCCTTCCCTATTTTCTTCATTATTATCTGTCTGATGCCGGGAATCGCCATAAGAATCCTCATTTTCTTGGTCTCAAGTAGCGGACGGATCTTTGAAGTGTATATTTTTTCAAGGATGAGCGGAACCGAAATGACAAGAAAAGGCTTGGCTTCGCCGAAAGCCTTGATAAGAATTTTCGGTGTCGGTGTTCTGCTCATGAAAATTATGTGAAGCCCTCTTGCAACCTGAAGAAGAAAGTCAAAAGCGCATCCGAAACAGTGTGCCAGCGGGAGAAACGAAACCATTGCCTCACCGCCTTTCGGAAGAGAATCAATGGCATACTGGATATTCGCCATAAGACAGTTGTGCGAAATCATGACACCTTTTGAAAAACCGGTCGTTCCTGATGTGTAGACTATCGTCGCAAGATCGGTCTTTGCAGGAATTTCAAAAGAAAGCGTTTCTTTCGTAATAGTCTGTGTTTTAACAAAATTATCAATAATTCCGGCAATTTTTTCACTCAGATTTTCTTCTTTTGAAAACACCGCCGACATATCTTCAAGTTTGAAAACGGCTTCGACTTCCGGAAGCTGCGCGAAATTAAGTTTTTCTTCTATTATGAGTTCAGAAGCGAAAAAGAGCTTTGAATCGGAGTGATTGACAAGATGGTGTATCTCTTCAGCCGTAAAATCGCTGAGAAGCGGAACGATTACAGCGCCGTAAGTCACTGTTGCAAGGTAGGTTACAGCCCAGTTTACCGAATTTTTGCCGCAGAGAGCGATCTTGTCGCCTTTTTTTATGCCGATAGCTTTGAATATCTCATGTAACTCTTTTATTTTATTGGCTGTTTCGCCGAAAGTAAGAGGCTCTGAACCGTAATCGCTGAAACACGGTTTATCCCAATTCAGTTTAAAGGAATCTTCAAAAACCTTTACGAGATCTTCTTTCAACATTTTCCCCTCCGGAAGCAAAAAACCTGCAAAAAATAGCGTTTTTAAGGCTTCGTGTCAACAATAGAACCGCTATTTATTGTTTTAACTGGACAAAAAGGGCTCTTTTTGTATTATCGCGCGGTTTTATTAAGTTTTTTGGTCAAAGCAATATGAAAAAGATTGTTCTTTCGGTTTTATCATTGATTTTACTGGCATTTTTAGTTTCATGCGAAGATTCCGCCCTGCCCGATCTGCCTGATATGGATGAGTCGATGGATGTCGATGCTTTTGAAATCGGTGACGAGGATGCAACTCCAGATTACGAATCAAAACCTGATGAGGAAAACGGCGTAAACGATGCAGATAACCAGGAAACTCCTGATTCTGAGAGTCCAGATTCCGAAAAACCTGACACTGAAACTCCGGATGAAACTCCAGATGAAGAAATTTCTGAACCTGAGATAGCGGCTTCACACCTCATTGTCGCGACTGTAGGCGGCTACGATGTCCCGATGAGCGGTCACGTTTACTATGCTAAAGACGAAAACCTCGACACTTTTAAGGAAATTCCGCTTGAAGGCGGAATGGGAAGCTCCGACGGCGCAGATCTCAACGTCGCGGCTTTTACAGAAGGTTTCGCAGTTGTCGGAAGGCACGATTCTTCTTCACTTTACTTTTTTACGCCCGACTTTGAATTTGAGCAGGAAATTCAAGTAAAACCGGATACTTACATAAACATGCAGGACATGGTCTATAACCCGTTCAAAGACGAATTCATCGTTTCAGCTCTCAATTTTGACGATTTTGACTCGAAAACGACATTTTCCAACAAACTATTCATATTCAAAAAAGATTCGCCGGAAACAGCATCAACCTTGGAAATAAGCGATAACGAGTCGGCAAGCCCTGCAAAAATGAAGATTGTCGGCAAAAAACTTTTCGTTGCACTGCAGAACCTCGAAAACAACACTTCGGCAAAAGGCGAAATAGCAGTCGTTGATCTCGAAAATTATTCGGTCGAAAGGATAACTCTTCCCACAACGAACCCGACAGGAAAGATCGAATACAACAAAAATGTCGATAAAAACCACATCTATCTTACGACGACCGGTAACTGGAAACAGGGTGACGGCGCACTTCTGCAAGTAAATACGGATACTTACGAAGTTAAGAAAGTCTTAAGCGAATCTGAGGAAGAAAACAACATTTTAGACGGCGATTTCGTTGACCTCTCGATTGCCGATAACGGTGATTTTTTCATAATTTTTTCCAACAACATCCTTTACAACGACAACAGCCTTCTGCTCTACAAACCGAAAGAAGGCAAAATTTCAAAAATAGATTCCAAAATCAACGCATTTGCGGCAAATCCGATCGACTACAGCTCTGTCAGCGGCAAAATTTACTATTTCGTTGATGAAAAATCGGATACTTACCTTAAATCTTTCGATACGAAGACTAAGGCTGACGAAAAGATCCTTCTTGATTTCGGTCCGGCTGCGTTAAGAGTGAAATACGACTACAAGTGAGGGATAAATGAAAATTGTAAACGGAAACAATCTGACAATCGAAGATGTGTGCGATGTCGCATATAAAAATGAGCAGGTCGCACTCCCTGAAGATAAAAAATTCTGGGAAACTTTAGAAAAATCACGGAAATTTCTGGAAGATTACGTAAAAACCGGAGTGCCGGTCTACGGCGTCACGACCGATTTCGGCGACAGCTGCGATAACCAGATAAGCATTGACAAGGCGGGCGAGCTCCAGCGGACGATCTGCACATATCACGGGATCGGTTTAGGCCCGAAATTCGACCGCGTCACCGGAAGAGCAGTAGTTCTTGCGCGCCTCAACAGCAACGTAAAAGGCGGTCACTCGGCAATTCGCCCTGAACTTGCCAAAATGATGCTCACGCTTCTCAACAAGGACATAATTCCGGTGATCCCGCAGCTCGGTTCGGTCGGTGCTTCGGGAGACTTGACACCTCTCAGCTACCTTGCGGCAGTCATCATGGGCGAACGCGATGTTTACTACAAAGGAAAAATCGTTCCTGCGGCCGAGGCTATGAAAGCTGAAGGGATAAAACCGCTTCCGATCGAAGCGAAAGAAGGTCTGGCACTTATGAACGGAACAAGCGTGATGACTGCGGTCGCCTCTCTTGCTTGGAAAAAAGCTGAAAGATTAGCCAGAATTTCAGACTTTTTAACCGCTGTGACATCTGAAATCACGCAGGGAAAGGACACTCCTTTCGCCGAAAAGGTGAGTGAAATCAAAAATCACCGCGGACAGTGCGATTCCGCAGCATATATACGCGAAATCATTAAAGATTCCAAGCGCGTTTTCAGATACGAGGATTTCCTTAAGAATAAAATCGATTCGATCGAAAACAAAGGTTTCATCAAGCAGCAGAATAAAATCCAGGACAGATACTCCATCCGCTGCGCGCCGCAGATAACTGGCGTTTACCGCGACACTCTGCGCTTTGCAAGAGAGCTGATAACAGAAGAACTCAATTCCGCAAACGACAATCCCCTTGTCGATATCAGAAGCGGCAGACTTTTCAACACCGGAAACTTCTACGGCGGCCACATCTGCGCTGCATGCGACTACCTGCGGACGGCTTTGGCAAATATCGCCGATCTTTCCGACAAACAGGCAGAAGTCATAATCGACGGCAAATTCAACGGACTCACCGAAAATCTGATCCCCTTTACTCCCGAAAACCATCCGAGAGCGGGACTAAGACTCGGTTTCAAAGCAGTCCAGATAACGATAAGCGCAATCCGCGGCGAAGTTATGACATACTCCTTCCCAGTCAGCATCACAAGTGCGCCGACAGAGGCTCTCAATCAGGACAAAGTTTCGATGGGAACGATCTCCGCTCGCAAACTTGCCGAGCAGACCGACCTTGTGTTTTTGCAGTTCGCAGCTCACATTCTCGCCGCAATGCAGGCGGTAGACCTCGCCGGGAAGGAAAATTTTTCATCGTTCACGCGCAGAGTTCACAACGAAGTCCGCAAGATCAGCCCGTTCGTTGAAGATGACCGCGCTTTGGACAAAGAAGCCGAAGCAGTCGCGGAATGGCTGAAAGAGACTGAGATTTTCGGATAAAAAACAATGACCATGTCTTGGAAAATCTGCAAACGAAAAAACTAATCTCTGTTCAAAATAAAAGATCTCAAAATAAATTTTCTTGATTTGATTTGAAATATTGTGATAATCATATCGTTAAAAATTTGTTTATTGTTATCATAAATGCAGGGTAAAGTTATCATTCATAGTGACAATCAACCAAGTTACTAAAGAGGAAATGTTATTGCTTGATGAATCACGTTCAAGATCACAAATTGTGATCTTGAACGATAAAAAAAGTCGAGGAAGCAATGTTAAATATCTGCCTTATGCCTTTACAGAACAAGGGGTAGCGATGCTTGCATCTGTTCTTAAAAGTGATACTGCAGTGCTGACAAGCATCATGATTATAGATGCTTTTGTCGCTTTGAGGCGGTTTGTGCAGACAAATTCCCAAATTTTTCAAAGACTGGAGTTTATGGAAAAACGGCAGATAACCAGTGAAATTCACTTATTGGAACACGGCAAAAAAATCGATGAACTTTTCGACAAAATGGACAGCTATAAAATCGAGGACAGGCAGGGAGTCTTCTTCCAAGGTCAGATTTTCGATGCCTACGCAAAATTTGAGTCTTTTATTACCGAGGCTGAAAAAGAGATTGTTCTGATTGATAACTATGTCGATTTAACGGTTCTGGAACGCTTCGCCAAAAAGAAAAGCGGCGTAAAAGTCACGATATACACCTATCCCAAAACAAAAATCACACCTCTTGACGTCCAGAAATTCAACGAACAATATCTAGGGCTTGAGCTGAAACACACGGAAAAAATCCACGACCGCTTTTTGATTATTGACGGAAAAATCCTTTACCACATCGGGGCATCGCTCAAAGATCTCGCAAAACAGTGCTTCGCTTTCGAAATCATCGATTCATCGTGGATTCCAGAAATTATGAGGAATTTGTAACCGCCGCACGGCGCACCTTTCTGCCCGCCGTCAGCGACAATAATTTTTTATGTGTGAGAATTTCGTAAAAAAAGAACGCGAAATTCTTTCCTGAGAAATTTTCGCGAATGAAATCGTTCCTTTCTGCGGAAGAAATTTCAGAATTTCCAGTATGTAGGAAAACACTCAACTTTGCGAAAAGAAATATTTTTACCAAGATTTTTCTGAAAAACTTTATTAAATTACAAATACAAATATAATTTTTGGCTTTTTTGAGGTTGTTCATGGCTAAAAATCGAAAATATACTTTCAAAGCACGAAACATCTTTAGGCTTTATATTTCAGGGGAATTGATATGAAGTCGAGAAAAAAACTCAAAGCCTTAAGACATCAACGAGCGCGAGAAAGAGCTGAAATAAAAAAGCGCAGTCGTTTCCGAAAACGAAAGCGCAACAAAAGACTTTTACAGCGCAAAGCAGATATTAATATCAGAAGAGCTATCAAACAAAAACCTAGCATATCCCAAACAGCTCCATCAAATTTTTCTCTAATCGATAATACAGATGAGGTTGTTGCCTATATCAATAATTGCAAAAAATTATTACATGAGAAAGAAAAAGTAACAATTGATATTGCTAATATTCAAACCTTGACTTCTGACGCAATAGCTCTTCTGGTCGCGTGCGCAGATGACCCGCATTTTCGTGGTAAATATGGTGAACTATCAGGAAATGCTCCAAAAGATATAAAACTACTAACTCTATTCATGGAATCAGGTTTCTACAAATTTGTTAGAGCACACAGGTTTATGAAAACAGCACAAAAAGAAAGAGACAATTTACTTCACAAAGAAAGCAATTTTAAAGTTCAACCAGATATCGCCAGAGAAGCTTGTCTACATGGCACACAACATCTTTTCAACAATAAAGAACCTATTAATAAAGAACTTATTTCATGCTTGTATGAAATGATAATAGAAGCAATGTCAAACACCAACAATCATGCTAACAAAGATAAGGAAGGGGGAACAAAATGGTGGTTGTATGCATACAATGATCCTGAAGGAAAAACATGCTATTCTTTTGTGGATTTAGGTGTTGGAATATTTGAAAGTTTACCTGTTAAGATTTATAAGAAGATAGCTATGAAATTTGGTTTTTCTCACAATGCAGATCTAGTAAATGACTTGTTAGAAGGCAAAATCAAGTCAAGCAAAAGAGAAGATAATAATATTAGAGGTAAAGGCATTCCACAAATTGCAAACAACAGCCAAAAAGATATTTTTAAAAGAGCTTTTATAATTAGTAATGATGTAAAAATTGATCTCAAATCAAGAAGAACAGAGAAATTATCTAATGATTTTCATGGCACATTATTATATTGGGAATTGACTAAACAAGGAGAGAACAATGGATAAGATTTGTATTAACATCAAAAATGATTTTTCAGATTCCCCGGGAGCACGTTACAGAAAAGATGGACCACACTCAGGACAAGAATTTTATGAAGATAAATTAAAACCTAAATTTGATGAAGCTCTTAAGCTGGGATTAAAATTAGAAATTGATTTAGACGGAGTTTGGGGCTATCCGTCATCTTTTGTATCTGGCTCTTTTGGAAAATTATCGCTAGAATATGGCGCAGACAAAGTATTAAAAAATATTGAGTTCATATCTAAAGACAGTGAAACTCGCAAATACAGAATTATTGAAGAAATAAAAAATCCAACAATTAAATAAATGAGAATTTTTTATATTATAATTGGCATTATTGCCGAAATCCTGTTCTTCCTAATACTATTTTATAGTACATGGTATTATAGTATTAATATCATCGACTTTTTGATGTTGATTATAACAATAACTATTTCGATAGTTGTTATATATCTGACACAAGCTCTTAACAAAAATGATATCATTATAAATATGATAATCGATGACATCAAAGAACTGATTTCACTTTATGAACAAAATTCAAATCTTTTTCTGGAACTTAAAGAAAATCAATTAAAATTGAAGACAGCTAGAGATAGGGTGAATATGTTGTTTCACAAATCAGACCTTTTAATTGATTGTATAAAAAATGAGCTTGAAGAATCATTTCCGGGTTTTTTGAAAAAAGAAAACAAAAAAGAAAACAAAAAAGAAGACAAAAAAGAAGAGAAAAACTATATTGCTAAATTAACTACTCCATATTATAATTGGGTGACTGGAGGAAAATTGTACGAGGAAAAATTTCGTATCGATTCTGAATTTATAAAAGATCACGAAAATTGTCTTCGCAAGACCACTTCATCATTAAAGCTTGTTATTCATGAATTTGTAAGATATACTAAATGGAAAGGATTCTAGTTTCTCCCAAATACGGAATACAAACGTTAGATAATATTAAAAACGGCGAATTATTTTGGGTGCCGAATCGGCAAAAACCCGCAAAAACCTTTTGAATACCTCGACCTTGACAGTGGTTTCGCCGCCGCCGCACAGCGCACAAAAGCACCTGAATTTAAACTTCAAAAGAGGTCGTAATCAGGTTGATTTCCTCACAAAAAACAATATAATTTCAGGCTTTATTTGGGGATTGCGGTCTATGGGGTAAAAATGGAAATAAAAATCGAAAATAACAAAATTTTTGCACCTCTGAAAAACAAATGGCTCGTCTATAAACCGGAAGAGGAAGTTAGACAAAAGTATATATGCCGCTTGGTTGATAGTTACGGCTACTCTCTTGAACAAATGGCGCAAGAGCTGCAAGTTACAAATTCACAGCGTGGACTGGGGGCAGCAAGAGCTGATATTGTAATTTGGCGTAACAAAGAAACAAATAAATATCCTTTGATTGTTGTAGAATGCAAAGCTGAATCCGTTACAATTCATAAAGAAGACTATTATCAGGGAATGAACTATGCTTCATGGGCTCATGCGAACTTTTTTGTAACAACAAACTTGAAAGAAACTCGTATTTTCAAGATTGTTGAAGGCGAAATCCCGAACAAGCTTGAAGAAGTTGTTGATATTCCGGATGCGGCGAAAGCCAACGATCAAAAAGAAATTGATAAATTATTGAAGCAAACAAAGGCTTTTACTCGTGATGAGTTTTCGAAACTGCTTTTCAAGTGTCACAATATCATTCGTAACAACGATAAACTTTCGCCTGAAGCTGCTTTTGATGAAATCAGCAAGATACTGTTCATCAAGATTAGGTTTGAGCGTGATAATAGCGGAAATCAAATTTTCTCACTGAATACGTTCAAGAAAGACAAGGAAAGCTACGAAAGATACAAACCTAAAGGCGGAGAAGATTTTTATCAGTTTTTATTTACTCAGACTAAACAACAGTTTGCCAATGACCATCTGTTTGATGACAATGCCAAAATTGAGATTCGTGAAAACAGCTTTGAGCAGATTGTTAAGGAATTGGAGATATATAATCTTTCTACAACTTCAGACGATGTAAAAGGAATCGCTTTTGAAAAATTCTTGGGGAAAACATTCCGTGGTGAGTTGGGGCAGTTCTTTACCCCGCGAACAATTGTTGATTTTATGGTTTCCATCCTTGATCCGCAGGAAGGCGAATATATATGTGACCCGTGCTGCGGAAGCGGCGGCTTTTTGATTAAAGCATTTGAATATGTTCGAGAAAAAATAGAAAAAGATGTCGAAGCGCAAAAGGAATTAATAAAGCAGAAATACTACGGTGAAGATTACGAAAAGCTGTCCGAAGCCAAAAAACAAAAAATTGAAGATACTGTAGCAAAAGCATTCGCCTACATGAATGAAGAGCTGAATCTCAATAATGAGAAAGGGCGGTTGCGCACGCTGTCATTTGATTGCATTTACGGCACAGATGCCAATCCGCGAATGGCTCGAACTGCAAAAATGAATATGATCATGCACGGAGACGGTCACGGCGGCGTTCATCACCACGACGGACTTTTGAATGTAAACGGAATTTTTGAAAACCGTTTCGATATTATTCTCACGAATCCGCCCTTCGGTTCAAGAGTTGAGAAAGATTTGAAAATATCAGAAGCTGACAGATTTACCGATCAGGAAAGAATTAATGCCTATATAGAAAGATACGGTGATGCTTACAGAGAAGCGTTAAAACAGGTAAATGACAACATCGGAAAACCGCTTCTGAGTCTTTATAAAATAGACAACGGATTAACTGAGGTGCTCTTTATTGAGCGTTGTCTGAATTTGCTAAAACCAGGCGGAAGAATGGGAATTGTTCTCCCGGAAGGTGTTTTGAACAACTCTAATCTTCAAAAAGTGCGCGAATTTGTTGAAAGCAAAGCTAAAATTTTGCTGATTGTTTCCATTCCGCAGGATGTTTTCATTGCTTCTGGCGCAACGGTAAAACCAAGTCTTTTGTTCTTCAAAAAATTCACTCAGAAAGAAGCAGAAGAATATGAGAAAATAAGAAAAGAAGCTGAAAAAACTGTTGAATTAAAATACGCAGATGAATTAACATCTATCGAAGAACAACTCTCCAAACGAGGGAAAGAAGCTTTACCAAAAGAACAAAAGAAAGAATTGAATGCAAAGAAAAAACAGATTCTGGAAAAGAAGCAAGACGAAATTAAGGCAGAAATAAAAGAGCATTTTGACTATGAAATACCGATTGCCGAAGTAAAAAAAGCAGGTATCAGCACAACCGGTGCGGCCATTGAAAACGAACTTATTCCATTGGCAGATGAATTTGCGCCATACAGAAAAGAGATGAAATTGTGGGAAAAACCAGAGAAAGAAACACAATATAAATCTGACGATAATGGTTTCGTTTATCGCATAAGGATAGCCAACCAAATTGTTGCTGAACCAGAAATTTTTTACGGACAGAAAAAATAGACAACCATGCAACAAAAAACACACACATATTTAAGATTCGTAAGATACAAAGATCTCAACCTATGGGATGTTAAACGCTTTTGGGGCGATTTAGATTTGCTATTTTCAAGCTCCGTTAGATTAAAAGATATCTTATCACCACACTTTGAACCAGTATCTAAAGAAGAAATGTTGAATAAACAGTGGCATATTATATCCAAAATCAACTTTGCTGGAAAATTGTTTTTAAGAGATGTTTCGGAGGCTAAAACATTTAAGGGGAATTTAAATAAAATCGATTCCAACACACTGATCTATTCCAAAATAAATGTTAAACACGGATGTATATACTTCCATCCAGACAATGCTGAACCGTTTGGCGTAAGTTCTGAATATCCTGCTTACAAGATAGACGCATCAAAAGTAAGTGGAGCATATTTGGTAAAAGTCATACAAAGCCAATATTTTAAAACCCTTTTAAACCAAAAAACTAGCGGAATATCAAAAGCAAGAGTTAAACCATACGAATTTCTTGATATAAAAATTCCGCTCCCATCTCTTTCAGAACAGCAAGCATTGATAAAAGCATACAATGATAAAATCCAGCAAGCTGAAACTTTGGAAAAACAAGCTGAACAAATTGGAAAAGATATTGATGCTTACTTAAATGATGAATTGGGAATATCTCAATCTGAGAGTTCTGACGAACAAAATATAGTTAATGAATATAAATTCTTGCGATTCGTTAATTTTAAATATTTAAGAGAATGGGGATTCAACAAAATAATAAATCACAAAAAGAACCTATCGTGTCTTAACAATGATGCCAACGGCTATAAAACGACGCAATTATCTGATATTATTAGTTTAAAAAGTGGCCTCTTTTTACCTAAAGACAAACAAAACGGAACCCTTTACGATGTTTATGGCGGTAATGGTATCACGGGAACTCACAATGAATATTGTTTCTCTGGGAAAAGAGTGGTCATTGGACGAGTTGGAGAATATTGCGGAAATATACATTTAGTTGATGGAAATTATTGGGTAACAGACAATGCTCTTATAGTTGACCAAAAAAGTGATAATATAACTTGGGAATACTTGGCGATAGCACTAAAATTACTAAATTTAAATCAATATAAAAATATTTCTGCTCAACCTGTAATATCCCAAAAGAAAATTTTGGTACTATCAATTCCACTCCCATCAATTGATATCCAAAATGTAATTGTAAAACACATAAACAAACAGAAAGAACAGATCAAGCAATTAAAACAACAAGCAGAGAATCTGAAAAAAGAAGCTTTGGAAAAATTTGAAAAGGAGATATTTGAGTAATTATGAGAATAAAGTCGTTATACATAGAGGATTACAAAAATATAAAAAAACAGACTTTCGATTTTTCTGAATCAGATGGATATATTGCGTTAATAGGTCTCAATGGCTCTGGAAAAAGCAATTTATTAGAGGCTATAGGGTTGATTTTTAAAGGTTTTTTTAACAATGAAAAGATACCTTTTGTATTTGAGTTGCAATATAATCACGAAGGAAAGGAGTATATTCGTAAACCAAGAAGTGCTAAGATTGATAATGTTAAGGTCAAATCTTCTGACATGTTCAACCCGTCCTCTGTCATTGCATGTTATAGTGGTGAAGATTTTAGGTTGTGGAATTTAGTGTTTGAAGATTATTATATGCACTATTTTAATCAAGCAATAAAAGGCCTCTCGTTTTCTCCTAAATTAATGTATGTAAACAAGTATTGTTGGAAAATAGCTTTTATAGCATTGTTTTGTTCTTATAAGAAATCAACAAGTGATTTTTTAGAAAAATGCTTGCATATTACAGATTTAACTTCTATTAATTGCCATTTTGATATAGATGCCTTGAAAAAAGAAAAATTTAAAGAAAATCAATCCCTTAAGTGGTTTAATAGAATAGAAGAACTGCAAAATGAAAATACTAATAAAATAATTAATGCCAACACAATAAAAACTATAGACATGTCTATTTATGGCGTTACAGATTCCCAAGATAATAGTAAATACATATTCCAGTTTCTTTATTTATTATCAATCCCTGAAAAGAATTCTGAAAAGGGACAAACTATAGATAAACTTATAACCGATATCGAAATTGATATTAATGGAGTTAATTTCGACTATTTGAGTGAAGGCGAAAAGAAAATGATACTGATTACATGTATCACACAAATACTTGGCGATGAAAATTCGCTTGTATTACTTGACGAACCTGACGCTCATGTTCATATTGCAAGAAAGAAGGAGTTATTAACAGCTATTGAATCTTTTGAAAGTCAAGCAATACTAACCACCCATTCCCCTATATTCGTCAATGAAATATATAAACGAAACAAAAATAATTTATTTTTTCTGGAAAACGGCTCCCTCAGTAACCCTGATTATATCAATAAATTAATACAACTTTCATCTGGTGAAATTGATTTCTTAAACGGATCTATTCTATTAAGTTCTAAAAAGATTCTTGTAACAGAAGGACCTTACGACAAAAGATATATAGAAAAAGCAATAGCTGTTCTCCAAGCCGAAGATTCACGATACAAAGAGTTTAGCCACATTGTCATAATTCCAAGCGGTGGTGCTGGTGAGAATTCAAAAACATTTTATGAACAGGTACTTCAACCACAAATCGATAAATATGATAAAATAGTATTCTTGTTCGATTATGACGGCGATGGATACACAGGATGGGAAAAAATACGCGATTTACAAACAGCAAAGCTAACATCTATATTTTATCAAGACAACTATGATCCTGAAAAGACTAAAAAACCCGAACAAAAAGATACAATTATGCTTGAAGATTTGTTTCCAGAGGAATCATATAAAACCATCATCGACACAATTCATGAATGTAAAACACATAAAGATTTCAGAAATATAAGGTTAAAATTTGAAGATAAAGATGAAAATAAAAAAAATAAAAATAAAAACCAAACCTTGGCGGATAGAATAAAACATCACATACAAAACAACTATAATGATTTTAAAAAGGAGTGGTTTAAAGGTTTTAAGCCGGTACTGGATAAGCTATTAGAAGTTTTTGATTTGGAATAAATATCATGGGCAAGACAATAACAACATATCTGATTGACGGAGATCCGAAAGGAACTCAGTATGTTTTCATCAGCAACAAGATTTGCCAGATGTACATAATCCCGCGTTCTAATCTGGCGATTTTGAATGAGCGGTCTGAGCTGTGGACTCCGGCATTTTACATCCTGCTTGGTGAGGATGAGGCAACCAAACCCAAAGCCTATATCGGTGAAACTGAAAATTTTCGTGAACGAGTGAAAGACCACGACAGCAAGAAAGAGTTTTGGCAAAAAGCTCTGATTTTCATCGCAAAAGATGCCGCAATGACAAAATCCGACGTGCAATACCTTGAGCACAAAGCCATCAAAGAGGCAAAAATTTCAAATACTTTTGTGCTGAATGAAAACAAACAGACGCCGAAAGCCCCCAATCTTCCTGAATACAGAAAAGATGATATGGACGGATTTTTTGAAGATGTGAAATTCCTGACATCTTTCATCGGATGCAACATATTTGACGTGGTTAAACCGAAAGAAAAACATTTGTTTTACACAAAAGGGCGCGGTTGCGAGGCTAAAGGTTTCTACGATGCCAAAGGTTTTACCGTTTTAAAAGGAAGCATCATCGCAAAGTCATCGGCTCCGTCGTTGACATGGAAGGAAAAACGCGAAAATCTGGTTAAAGAATACACTTTCGTGAACGGCGATAAATTGGAACTGGAATCTGATAAAACCTTCTCCAGCCCGAGCAGTGCTGCCGATTTCTGCCTCGGAAGCAGTAGCAACGGCTGGTTAGTCTGGAAAGACAAAGACGGTCAAACATTAGATTCAGTCTACAGAAAACAGTTGGGATAAATAATTATGTTGATGTCCCTCACGATGAAAATGAAACCAACCGATAAGGAGTCCAAATGAGTTACAGACCACCGTTTGAAATCACGGCGAAAGCGATAAATCTTATTTCGGAGATTTCGGCGCAGCTTGAGCGTTTTTCCATCGCGATGGAGCAGGGCGACAGCGTGCAGCTCCGCAAAATTAATCGCATGAAAACTATTCACGGTACTTTGGCGATAGAAGGGAACTCTCTTTCCGAAGAGCAGGTAACGGCTTTAATTGAAGGAAAGCATGTGATCGCGCCGCTGCGTGAGGTTCAGGAAGTGCGGAATGCGATTCTGGCTTACGGGCAGTTTATGAAATTCGATCCTTACAATGAGGATGATCTGCTCAAAGCACACGGTATTTTTGCTTTGGGACTCGTGGACAACCCGGGACATTTCAGAAAAGGCGGAGTCTGCGTCATGGGCAAGGACGGAATCAGCCATGTTGCGCCTCCGGCACACCGGGTTCCTTTTTTGATTTCCGACCTGTTTGACTGGGTAAAAAAATCGGAAGATCACATTCTGATAAAAAGCAGCGTTTTTCACTATGAGTTTGAATTTATTCATCCGTTTCCTGATGGTAACGGCAGAATGGGACGTTTCTGGCAGTCAAGGCTCCTTGCAGAGTGGAATCCGGTGTTTGAGTATATTCCGGTTGAGAACATGATCCGCGAAAATCAGGCTGATTATTACAAGGCGATCGAGCGCAGTACTGATGAAAATGATTCAGGAATTTTTGCAGAATTCATGTTGCAGACAATTCTTGATACAATAAAAAAGCATAAGAAAAAGGTGACTGCAAAAGTGACTGTAAAGGTGACTGCAAATCAGCAGAAAATTATTTCTGCAATAAACGAAAACCCGTATATTACGCAGGAAGAGCTTTCAAAGAAAGTCGGAATTGCCGTAAAAAATATTAAGGAAAATATGAAAAAGTTGCAGGAACAGGGCATTATCCGCCGCATCGGCGCAGACAAAAACGGTCACTGGGAAATAGTGAAATAAAAAACGTGCGATAAGGAGGCAGACATGGGAAAAACACTGGTGATTTACTTTTCGGCTGGCGGTCACACAAAATTGAAAGCTGTCCAGCTTGCTGAGGCAGTCGGAGCCGATATTTTCGAGATCGAGCCGGTGAAAAAGTACACGAAGGCCGATCTTCTGTGGATGAATCCGCTTTCAAGGAGTTTCCGCGAAGTGGCAACACGCAAAAGCAAACGCCCCGAAATCGTCGATAAAGAGCTTGATTTAACAAGTTACGACAAGATTTTTCTCGGTTTCCCAATCTGGGGCTGGGCAGCACCGTCAATCGTCAACGCTTTTTTGGAAAAGCACGATTTTTCGGGCAAAACTATCGTCGTTTTCGCGACAAGCGGCGGCACGATGAAGCTCGACGGAAGCGTAAAATCGCTCACTCCTTCGCTTTCTGAAACCACAGTTGTAAAAGAAGGAAAAGTTCTCAACGGAGAATGGACAAAAGAAGCGCTTGCCGAATGGGCGAAAGATCTTTAACGCGGCGTAACGACGTAACGCCGTCACGATAATTTAGAGAACTACCGATTCTTTGTGAACACCGAAAACTTCTTCAAGAGTTCCTGCGATTTCGCCGAGTGTCGCATACTGTTTTACAGCGTCGAGGATCTTCGGCATAAGGTTATCGCTGGTCTGAGCCGTAGCCTTGATGATCGCGAGGTGTCTCTTGACGGCGTCGTTGTCGCGGTTTTCTTTGACAGCCTTGATTTTAGCGATCTGAGCGACCTGGATTGACGGGTCAACTTTGAGAAGGTTAGCCGGAGCGGGTTCCTTGATCTGGAACTTGTTGACGCCGACAACAACCTGTTCGCCGCTTTCGACTTCAAGCTGATAGTGGTATGCACTGTCCTGTATTTCCTGCTGGACAAAGCCTTTTTCGATCGCTTCGACCATTCCGCCGAGCTCGTCGATGCGAGCGATGTATCCTTTAGCCTTTTCGTAAATGCTGTCGGTAAGAGCTTCAATGTAGTAACTTCCTGCGAGCGGGTCGATCGTGTCTGCAACGCCGCTTTCGTAAGCTACGATCTGCTGCGTTCTGAGCGCGATCCTAACGCTGTCTTCGGTCGGAAGTGCAAGCGCTTCGTCACGGCTGTTGGTGTGAAGCGACTGGGTTCCGCCGAGAACCGCCGCCAAAGTCTGGATAGCAACTCTGACGATGTTGTTGTCGGGCTGCTGTGCTGTGAGCGTGCATCCTGCCGTCTGAGTGTGGAAACGGAGCATCTGAGATTTTGCACTCTTCGAGTTGAAGCGGAACTTCATGATTTCAGCCCAGAGTCTTCTTGCAGCGCGGAATTTGGCAACTTCCTCAAGAAGGTTGTTGTTTGCGTTGAAGAAGAAGGAAAGACGCGGTGCGAAAACGTCAACGTCAAGTCCTGCCTTGATTGCAGCTTCGACGTAAGCGATACCGTCAGCAAGCGTGAAAGCGACTTCCTGAACCGCATTCGAACCAGCTTCACGGATGTGGTAACCCGAAATAGAGATCGTGTTCCACTTCGGAACGTTCTGCGCACAGAAAGCGAAAATATCGGTGATAAGTCTCATCGAAGGTTTCGGCGGAAAGCGGTAAGTGCCTCTCGCGATGTATTCCTTGAGGATATCGTTCTGAATGGTTCCGGTGAGTTTGTCAGCCGAGAAACCCTGCTTTTCGGCAACTGCGATATACATCGAAAGAAGAACTGAAGCGGTTCCGTTGATCGTCATTGATGTCGAAACATCGCCAAGCGGAATACCGTCGAAAAGAATTTCCATATCTTTGAGAGAATCGATCGCAACACCGACTTTTCCGACTTCACCGTCACTCATCGGATGATCCGAGTCGTAGCCGATCTGCGTCGGAAGGTCGAAAGCGACCGAAAGACCCGTCTGACCGTTGCCGAGAAGGTATTTGTAACGTTTGTTCGATTCTTCTGCCGTTCCGAAACCTGCATACTGACGCATCGTCCAGAATCTGCCGCGGTACATCGTGGGCTGGACGCCTCTGGTGAACGGATATTCGCCCGGCACACCGCGTGTTTCGAGGTATTTTTCGTCCTCGTTTTCAGGAATGTAGAGAGGTTCTACAGTTTCACCGTAGGATGTTTTGAAGCGCTGCTTCCTTTCGGGGAACTTAGCGACTGCCTTGCCGTAACTTCCGGCTTTCCAATTCTCGAATGTCTCTTTTACTGTCATTTTTAACTCCTAAATTAAGTGAAAAAACTCGAAATCGCGCGATTTTATTTAGCGCGCGGGAAAATGCAAAGAAAACCGTTATTTTTGAGATTTAATTGTTATTAAGCGGCTTTGATGTAAAATAATGCGCTTGTTTTTTGATTTTTAGGAAGTGATTATGCGTATATTTTTGCCAATGTTTATTGTTTTTGTGCTGATTTTTTCAGTTTCCTGCGAAAACAAAGTTAATATTCCTGAAAAAGAACTGCCTGATGCGGATGGAGAGGAAGTTTCAGACGAAGATGCCGACGCTGTTCATGAACCTCTTTTCAATCTGAAAGTTGAGAAAAACGAAAAAAATGTTCTTTCATGCAGGCTTACTTTTTCGACAATAGATGAGAGAAAGACTTTTGTTAAATACTATTCCCCTACTCATTCCGGCTATAAAATTAGCGAAGATACAGCAAAAAATGAGCACTATTTCTTTCTCTGGGGAATGAGAGAGAATCTTGACTACATTATCGAAATCTATTCAGACGAAGAATCGCCGGAACTTCTCGCAACAACTGAATTTCATTCCGGAATTGCTCCTGATTACATTTTCCCTCCTTACCTTGTGACAAATGAGAAAGAAAGTGTTCAACCAGGATTCGTCTTTTTGGCGCAGCACTCAATGCCTGATGATGTAATGATGGAACCAGTAATATTTCTCGTTGACATTGAAGGTTTTGTTGTCTGGTATTTCGAATATCACATTCCAGGATTTGCACTGTTGGCAGAGCCTCATTATCGCAAAAATACTCAGACTGTTTTTATCGGTATTGAAAAGGGAATGATGGACGATATATTGGCCGAGGAAGGAATAGAAATCGACTTTGAAGGAAATATTGTATGGAAATCGCCTGATCTTCCAGGGTCTTTGTACGGGAAAACGGTATGGCATCATATGTACCGGATTCTTGAAGACGATACCCTTCTTTTTATACGCGCTCAATATGATGGCACTGTGGTAAGTGACAGAATAGTGAATTTTGACAAAAATTATTCCGAGCTTTGGAGCTGGGGATACTTCGATTCTCCAGATTACTTCAGCACAGTTGAATGTCCTGATCCAAATGCTTTTTGGTGCGACTGGACACACACGAATTCGGCAATGATGTTCAAAAAGGACAATATCGTCTATTTCAATTCTCTATGGCTCGGTTTTTTCAAGATTGACATGAACACCAAAGAAATTTTGTGGAAATTTGGTAAAGACGGTGATTTTACAATGCTCTCGGATCACCCAAACCCTTGGCCTGTTAATACGCATGATCCTAAATTCTATGATTCGTCAAGAAAGCGTCTAATCTTTTTTGACAATGGCTTAACAGATCGGTTTTATTCAAGAATTATCGAATATGAAATAGATGAGGATAGGATGACTGCCGAAATAACTTTCGAATACGACGGCAGAGATTCTGGACACGGCTGGTTTGCCAAAATGGGCTGGGGTGATGCCGATTATCTTGAAAACGGCAACATTCTTGTGACAACAGGCTGGGTTGACGAGACACAGAATTCCTCGATTTTTGAAATTACCCGCGACGGAAGAGTTGTCTGGGAACTTTACACCGAGCAGAATGATGATTTTATGATAGAACTTTACAATGCGGAAAAGTTTGTTCCGCCGCTGGAGTTTCTGAATGAATAAATTCTTTGCTATCACATTGTTTTTATTGTTGTTTTTGTGTGTTTCATGTGAAAACAAGGTCAATTTTCCTGAAAAAGAAATTTCTGATGAAGATGAAATTCAGGATGAAGACACAGACACTGTTCAGGAGCTTCTTTTCAACTTGAAAGTTGAAGCAAATGAGAAAAATTCCCTTTCGTGCAGGCTCACTTTTTCAACATCAGATGAAAGAAAAACTTTTGTGAAGTACTATTCAGACACCCACAAGGGCTATAAAATCAGCGAGGAATCGGCAAAAAGTGAACACTATTTCTTTCTTTGGGGAATGCGAGAAAACAGGGATTACAAAATAGAAATTTATTCTGATGATGCAGAACCTGAACTTCTTGCAAGTGCTGAATTTCATTCCGGGAGAGCCCCAGACTATCTTCCATTAATGTATCCAGGCGAGCACAACAAGGCAAAAACTGCTGAAGGTTTTGTCCTTTTCCAATATGCCATAACAGATCTTGACCTTATGGTTCCTGTAGCCTTGATGCTTGATACCGACGGTGAGATCGTGTGGTATTACGAATATTACACATGGTTTTCGAATTCGTTCGGTGATGTTGCGTGGAATCCTGAAAAGCAGACAATACTGATTGCGCTTTTAAAAAACGCCTCTGCAAATGATTCTTTGGCCGAAGAGGCGATAGAGATTGATCTGGAGGGAAATATTGTTTGGAAAGCTCCTGGGATCATGAGCTATTATTATGGTCCTGAAAGCTGGCATCATGCTTATTACATGATGAAGGATGGTTCTGTAACTTTCCCGCAGGTAATTTATGATGATTGTATTATTACAGATAAAATTGTAAATCTTAATGGTGCAACTTACGACGAACTCTGGAGTTGGGATTACAGGGATTATTTTGAAAAACCAGACTGTGCTACAGCTGAAAACGACAATTTTTATATTGACTGGACGCACACAAACAGTGTCTCGATGTTCAAGGAAGAAGGAATAGTCTATGTCAATTCGCGCAACTTCTCGACTTTTTTTAAAATCGATATGAACTCAGGCACAATAATCTGGAGGCTTGGCAAAGACGGTGATTTTACATTTGTCGGAAAAAAAGAATATCCTTGGTTTGAACGTGCCCATGATCCTGAAATCAACGGTGCCAACGGAAACAAAGTCATTTTCTTTGACAACGGCACGGCGGAAAGAGGATTCAGCAGAATTGTGGAGTACACTATCGACGAAAAAGCTATGACGGCAGAAATGACTTTCGAGTTTGACGGTATTAATCTTGGCAAAGGTTGGTGGAGCAAATACTGGGGTGATGCAGACCGCCTTGAAAATGGTAATATTTTTGTCACTATTGGTATAAATGATATGCAGCAGATTTCAAGATTCCTAGAACTAACTCCTAATGGCGAAGTTGTTTGGGAGTTTTTCTTTGAAAAAAATGATGACTGGCAGATTTCACTATACAAAGCAGATAAATTTATTCCTCCATTGGAGTTTGTGAATGAGTAGATTTTTAATTATGTCGGTGTTTTTTTTGGCGTTTTTGTTTGTTTCCTGTGAAAACAAAGTATCTGTTCCTAATAAAGAAATTCCTGATGAGGATGAAATATCAGATGAAGACACTGATTCCGGAGACGAACTGATTTCAGACCTTAAAATCGAGGAAAATAAAGAAAATTCTCTTTCGTGCAGGCTTACTTTTTCAACCGCAAATGAGAAAAAAACTTTTGTGAAGTACTATTCAGACACCCACAAGGGCTATAAAATCAGCGAGGAATCGGCAAAAAGTGAACACTATTTCTTTCTTTGGGGAATGCGAGAAAACAGGGATTACAAAATAGAAATTTATTCTGATGATGCAGAACCTGAACTTCTTGCAAGTGCTGAATTTCATTCCGGGAGAGCCCCAGACTATCTTCCATTAATGTATCCAGGCGAGCACAACAAGGCAAAAACTGCTGAAGGTTTTGTCCTTTTCCAATATGCCGCCACGACTTACGATCACATTTTCCCAGTCGCGCTTATGGTCGATACCGATGGAGAAGTTGTTTGGTATTATGAATACAATCAGTGGTATTTGAGCGCTTTCGGCGATGTCGCATGGAATCCGGAAAAACAGACAATACTCATCGGGCTCACAAAAGATTTGTCGGCAGCTGATTCTCTTGCTGAAGAAGCTATTGAAATCGACCTCGAAGGTAATATTTTATGGAAATCTCCTGAAACAGCGAGTTATTATTACGGCCCAGGAAGCTGGAATCACGCATATTATATGATGAAAGACGGCTCAGTGACTTTTCCGCAAGTTATTTATGACGATTGCGTTGTCACCGACAGAATCGTAAACCTTGACGCCGATACCTACGGCGAATTCTGGATCTGGGATTACAGGGATTATTTTGAAAAACCCGACTGCTCAACAAACACCAGCGGAGATTTTTATATTGACTGGACGCACACGAACAGTGTTTCAATGTTCAAGGAAGAAGGTATCGTATATGTCAATTCGCGCAACTTCTCGACATTGTTCAAAATCGATATGAGCTCAGGCGCAATAATCTGGAGACTCGGAAAAGACGGAGACTTCTCATTTGTCGGCGATAATCCTAATCCGTGGTTTGAGCTTGCCCACGAACCTGAAATTAACGGTGTCAATGGCAACAAAATCATTTTCTTTGACAACGGCACGGCAGAAAGAGGCTTCAGCAGAATTGTGGAATACACAATTGATGAAACAAACATGACAGCCGAAATGACTTTTGAATTTGACGGCAGAGATCTCGGGAAAGGATGGTGGAGCGAATATTGGGGTGATGCTGACCGCCTTGAAAACGACAATATCTTTGTAACGGCAGGTTTCTACGATATGCAGCAGATTTCAAGATTTTTCGAAGTTACACATGAAGGCGAAGTTGTATGGGAACTCTTTTTTGAAAAGGAGGATGACTGGCAGATTTCGCTCTATAAAGCTGACAAATTCGTACCGCCTTTGGAATTCATAAATAGATAATGGGCGCCCCTGATGCAGGGGAGCTGTCAGCTCTGCTGACTGAGTGGGTCGTTTATCTGTTTTTGCAGCGTTCTTTTAAGATAAGATTCTGATTTTTCTGGATTTTTTCTATTTCAGCCGCTCTTTTGCACTCCCATGTGTCGACAGGGTCGGATTTGTCCCATGCTTCGAGCATTTTGCGGTTCTTCTCGTTTACGATTCCGTAGCCAGGATATGCCGAATCCATGTAA
The DNA here is from genome assembly GCA_002310995.1 of bacterium UBP6_UBA1177. Taxonomy (GTDB): domain Bacteria; phylum UBP6; class UBA1177; order UBA1177; family UBA1177; genus UBA1177. Next base: position 66,564 of record DBYV01000035.1, read on the forward strand.
AAATAAGTGCGCGCGATGTCGCCGCGGATCGATTCGGCGGGCTCTGCCATATTGTTTTTGACTTCAAAATCGCAGTTGCCGTACTTCCTCTCCTCTCCTGAAATTATGCCGTAATCAAAGTTTGATCTGTCTGCATTGACTTTGCCGATCGCGGGAACGAGATTGTACATGTCAGCCTGCATAAACTGAAAATCTTTGTTCATTTTCGAAGCGCAGTTACGCCCTTTGAAACGCTTTCCTTTGCTGTCGACGCACTGCGGATCGCCCTCTTTCCACTCTTTCAGTTTTCCGCCGAAAGCTGCCGCCGGAACGATGTGTTCCCACTCTACACGCTTGCTTCGCGAATGGTTTTTCGCATCGAAATAGCTGCATCCTTCCGAGATGACTTTCTGTTTTTTGTCATAGGAACAGCCGCAGTAAAAGGTCTTACGCACTTTTTCGTCACCGTAAATCACCTTGTCGAGTAGCTTTTTCGACTTCGAAAACGAATTTATCTCGGTGTTTCCTTTCTGCTGCTCCGACGCAAAGACAAAAACCGCCGCGACCGCGGAAAAAACGATAAAAATCAGGAGTTTTTTCATAACCAGGTCCCTCAACCAGCCAAAACTAGCAAAATTGTAAGAAAAATGAGAAAAATTTCAAAAATCAACGAATTTTTGAGTTTTCTTAAAAATTTCTACTTAAAAATTTTCCGATTCTGGGAAAAATTCTCAATAGCATTTAGAAAATTTCCAAAATAAGAAAAAGTTCTCAATAGTGTTGCGAATTTTTCTGAAATGAGTAAAATTTCTCAATAGGTTCTTTTTTGAAGGAGTTGAGCATGATAAAAAGAGAGAAATATCTCGCTGAGATCCGCAGTTTTTATGACAGTGACCTTATAAAAATCATCACGGGTGTCAGAAGATGCGGAAAGTCGGTGATCCTGGAACAGATTATGGAAGAAATAAGGCTCCGTTCCGACAATGTGGTATATCTCGATTTTGACGACAGGGCGGTGACATCATCGATTGAAAGCTGGAAAGATATTGTCGATTATGTAAATTCGCGCAAAAAAACAGGACTCTGTTATGTTTTTCTTGACGAAATTCAGGAAATCGAAGACTGGGCGCTTGCATGCCGCTCTCTGAGACGGGAAAACTGCTCGGTTTTTATCACAGGTTCAAATTCAAAACTTCTTTCAAAAGAGTTTACAAGCGAACTTTCCGGTAGATATGTCGCGTTCAGGATCCGTCCGTTTGTCTACAAAGAACTTTCAGAATATGCAGAAGAACTTAAAAAAGAGTTTACTATCACTGACTACCTTGTCTGGGGCGGCTTTCCGAAAAGGTTTGAACTTAACGGAAGCGGCGAAACGAGAAGATATATTTCTGAACTTGACGAGACGATAGTTTCAAACGACATTATCAACCGCTACGGCATAAGAAAATCGGTCGAATTTAAAAAATTCGTGAACTTCATGCTGATTTCAAATGCCCGGATTTATTCGGCAAAATCAATTTCGAACTATATGAAAAGCTGCGGCATAAACTGCACTTCGAACACCGTTCAGAAGTGGATAAGCTATCTTGCTGCCGCTTACATCATCGATGAAATCCCGCGCTATTCCAAAAAGGCGAAAAAAGAGCTCGAACAAAGCAAAAAAATCTACAACTGCGATGTTTCGCTCAATTCGATACGGTGCAAAGACAACCGCTTCGACTTGACGCACAATCTTGAGAATATCGTCTACAACGAGCTCGTTTTTATGGGCTACACTCTCTCAGTTTTTGACAATGGCGGAAAGGAAATTGATTTTATCGCCGAAAAGGAGAATCAGAGATACTACATTCAGGTTGCATATAGCATTGCCGAGGAAAAAGCCTACGAACGGGAACTTGGTGCATTCGATCCCCTTACGCAAAGGGACAGGAAAATCATTATCACGAACGATGACATTGACTATTCTACCAGCAATATCGATCACTTGAAACTCAAAGACTTCCTTTTGATGAAGGATTTAGAGAGGAAATAAAAGATTTTTAGGAGCGAGCCGAGTTTTTCAAAAGCAGAAATTAGGAGATTTACAGCAGACTGTTGATTTTGTCGGCGATCTCAGCCGGTTCGACTGTCGATTCGAAGCGTTCTATCACTTCGCCTTCGCGGTTTACAAGAAATTTGGTGAAATTCCACTTGATTTTGGAATTGTTTTTGTAGTCGGGATCCATTTTCGTGATGAAACCGTCCATGAATTCCGCTTTTTCGCCCGTAAATCCTGCGAAACTCTTCTTGCTTTTGAGGAAGGTGTAGAGCGGAAGCTCGTTTTCGCCGTTGACTTCGATTTTTTTGAAGTTGTCGAAACTTGTTGCGAATTTTGCCTGGCAGAACTGGTGGATTTCGTCATCGGTTCCCGGTGCCTGATGTCCGAACTGGTCGCACGGAAAATCAAGTATTTCCAAGCCTTTGTGATGATATTCCTTCCAAAGGTTCTCAAGTCCTTCATACTGCGGGGTGAAGCCGCATCCCGTCGCAGTGTTGACGATAAGAAGCACTTTGCCTTTGAAATTTGACATCGGAACATCGTTTCCCTTTCTGTCTTTTACCGTGAAATCGTAAATACTCATTTTTTTCTCCTTTACTTGTTCAGTTGCCTCTTTTGTTTCTGTTTTTGCCTGTGTTTCGCCAGCTTTGACCGCCGGTTTTTCCTTGTTGCACGACAAAACCGCGAAAATGATGCAAACAAGCGTTAAAATGATTTTTTTCATTGTTTTACCTCAAGAATTACAGATATTTCACAAAAATATAGAGCGTGCTGATTGCGACAACTATTATTGCGGCAGGTGCGCTCAGCTTGCAGTATCTGCCCCAGCCGACAGGGTGACCTGATTTTGCAGAAACCAAGGTCCCGACTACATTTGCGCTTGCTCCTATCGGGGTTCCGCTGCCGCCGATGTCGGTCCCCATCGAGAGTGCCCAGGCCATTGTTTCAAGCGAAACTCCGGTTGATGCGGAAAGCGATTTGATGACGGGGATCATCGTTGCGGCAAAAGGAATATTGTCGATGAAGGCACTCGCGACTGCCGAAACCCAGATGATTATTGCAATCATAATGTAGGCGTTGCCTTTTGATACTTTTCCGATGAAATCAGCGATAAGTTTGAGTATTCCGGTCTGCTCCAGACCGCCTACGACAAAGAAAAGTCCGATGAAAAAGAGCAGTGTTTTATAGTCAACATGCTGCAGTATTCTGGTTGCATATCTTGGAGCTGCAAAAAGCGTAAGAAGCGCGATTCCAAGGCCTATTGTCGCAACAGTGAGCCCGGTTTGGGCGTGGGTTACAAGCAGAACAACCGCAATCGAGAAGATTATGCAGCTGTTGCTGAAACCGATTCTGCTGACTATTGCCGATTTTGGCGTCGGAATTGTTGAAATATCAATATCTTTTCCAGCACTTACATATTCCTTACGGCACATCATAATGAAGTAAAGGAGCGTAAAAACAAGGCCGATAAACGCTATTTTTCCGGTATGCTCGAAGAAATCACCGAAAGAATAACCGAGACTTGTTCCTATTATGATGTTGGGCGGATCACCGCACATTGTCGCGGAACCGCCTAAGTTCGCGCAGAAAATTTCGGCAAGAATCATGCTGACAGGGTTGAATTTGAGAAGGCGCGAAAGTTCAACCGTTACCGCCGCAAGGAAAAGAATGACCGTGATGCTGTCAATGAACATCGAAAGGGCGAAGGAAATCAGCATGAACGCCACAAAAATGTAGATGACGCGGTAATTTACAAGTTTCGCAAGCCTCATGCAGAGCCAGCGGAAGAAACCCGAAGCCGCCATTCCTTCGACCATTACCATCATTCCGGCAATGAAAAATATCGTCGCCCAGTTGATTCCGGTCGAGTTTTCGGGAACGTCGCCAGCGCTGTACCAGAAACTTTTCGTGAGAATTATTTTTATGTTCAGTGTCTCCATGATCGCATCAAAACTGTGCATCCCGAGCCCGAAAACAAGAATCGCCGTAAGAACCGCACAGCCGAGCGTCACAAGATGTCGTTCGATTTTTTCAGTCACCATGAGAATGAACATTGCAAGAAAAATCACGACTGAAAGTATTTGTGCCAGAAGCATGACCGCACCTCATTTATTTAAAGGCTGAACTTTTTGCAAAGCGTCAGCTCGAAAAAAACCCGCTGTTATAGCGCGAACTATTTTTTTTGCAATAGTTCAAAGCGATGCGTATATTCGGGCAGTTTTTTGTTTTGAGGTCTGTTTTGGCAGAAAAACTTCTTTTCATAAATCCGTTTGTCGAAGATTTCACAGCTTACAACCTATGGGCGGCGCCGCTCGGACTTTTCAGGATCATGGAACATCACGAAAATATCGGCGACAAGGTGACTTACCTCGATTTTCTGGACGGAAGTTTTGTCGGCGACGATGCTGCGACTCCGCCTGTTTACCGCTCTTGGGAACGCCACACATACTGGAAACGCGAAATCGAAAAACCTGAGTGTTTGACAATGATCCCGCGCAAATATTACCGTTTCGGGGCGAACGACGACACCGTCAGAAAAACACTTTCAGAAGTTGAAAAACCCGACAAAGTCTACATTTCGACAGGAATGACATACTGGTACCGCTCGGTTCTCAAAATCATTGATTTTGTCAGAGAAATTTTCGGAGACATCGAAATAAACGTCGGCGGGATCTCGGCTATTCTGATGCCTGAAATTTTTGAAGGAAAAAACGTTACAGTCAACACCGGAAAGGCACAGATCCCTGAAAATATCACGGGGACAGGGATGAAATACCTCAAGAACCTTCACTTTTTTCCGGCAAATCTCATTGAAGGCTGTCCTAACCGCTGCCCCTACTGCTCAAGCGTCATTTTCAATCCGAAAGTTTCTTACAAAGATATTCCTACCCTTGCAAAAAACCTTGAAAAATGGCACGCGGAGACCGGTTTCTGCGATGTCGCCTTCTACGATGACGCACTGCTTCTGCGAAACGGCGGGATCCTCCGCGATTTTCTCGACAGACTTCCGGCAGGAGTTTACCGTTTCCACACGCCTAACGGCCTCCATCTGCGCGAAATCAATGAAGATCTGTGCAAATATCTTGAAAAATACGACTTTCCGCAGCTCCGTTTCGGTTTTGAGACCGCCTTTTCGCGCTATGAGGACAAAACTTCGCTCAACCAGCTTAAATCTGTCGTAAAAATGCTGAAAGACCACGGCTTCACAAGTGAAAGAATTGGTGTTTACCTTCTCTGCGGACTTCCCGGACAGACTGTTGACGAAGTGGACAAAACCATTGAAATCGTTGCTGATATCGGAGCAAGACCTTATCTCAACGAATATTCACCGGTTCCGAAAACAACTCTTTTCGAAGAGCATTTCAAGGAAAGCAAGCTCGATTTCAAACGCGAGCCGCTCTACCAGAACAATTCCGTTTCAGCGTGGCGGAGTCCGATCTTCACCCCCGAAGTCGTGAAAAAACTCAAGGATAAACTTACGAAAATATATTCGGGAAAGTAAATTTTTTATTACGCCATATAGACGTCGGTGATCATTATCGGCTCGACCGGAACATCGTCGTAAACTTTTACAGACTGTGTCGCAACATCGGAAATCGCGTCAACGACATCCATTCCTTCAACGACTTTGCCGAAAGCGGCATACTGTCCGTCAAGGAAGTCGCAATCTGTGTTGCAGATGAAGAACTGGCTCGATGCACTGTTGGGATCAGATGTTCTTGCCATCGAGATAACATATTTTTTGTGGAGAACATTCGGGCTTTTCTCAAGTTTTATCGGATCAAGCATCGCCGATTTTTCCATCATGAACTTGTTCATTCCGCCGCCCTGGATCATGAAATCCTTTATGACTCTGTGGAAAATGAGCTTGTTGTAGTATTTCGCTTCGATGTGCTTGATGAAATTTGCGACGGTGATCGGCATTTCGTTGCCGTAAAGTTCGATGACCATCTTTCCTTTTGTCGTTTCGATGACTGCCTTGTTCGTTGCTTCCATTGTTCCCTCCAAATAAAAAAAGAATAAAACCGGAAGATATTATTAAACACGGGATCTTTTTCAAGTTTGAATTTACATTCTTGCAGGATTGTATAATATACCCCGCTTTTTGTTTTGCGGTTTATTCACAGACTGGAATGGAACTATGGCAGAAGAAACTGAAAATAAAAAAGAAATAAAGTGGTATGACCTGAAAGCGCAGCTTCTGAATATCTGGAAAAATCTTATTCATCTCAATGCCGATCCGCACGATATTGCGTTCGGTCTCGCGCTCGGAATTTTCGTCGGATTTCTCCCGATAATGGGAATCCAGATGGTGGTTGCCGGACTTGTCTGTCTGCCGTTCAAGCATGCGAACAAACCGGCGGCAGTTGCAGGAGTGTGGATCACGAACCCGCTCACTGTAATTCCGATTTATGCTTTCATCTACTGGGTCGGAACTTTTTTCTATCCGGCTGATCACGTCGTAACCCCGTCAACGATCATGTCAAAAATGACAGCAGTCCTCAAACTTGACGGTTTTATCGAGCAGACGAAAGGGTTTCTCGCACTCGGAGCCGACATTTTTCTTCCGATGTGCATCGGCGGTGCAGTTGTCGGACTTATCGCGATGATCCCAACCTATTTCATAACAAAAAAATCGATCATCGCTTACCGGAACAAGAAAAAGGCGAAAAAAAATGCAGAATAGAAACGTTACGGTTTTCGACCTTGAAACGACGGGACTTTCGCCTGACTGCGGCGACAGAATAACCGAAATCGGCGCGATAAAACTCGTCGGCAACAAACTTTGCGGAGTTTTCCAGACTTTGGTAAATCCCGGAAGGAAAATCCCTGATAAAATCGTCGAAATAACGGGAATCACCAATGAAATGGTTGCAGGAAAACCGACGATTTCGCAGGTGCTGCCGCTTTTTATGGATTTTGTTCAGGATGATCTTATTGCGGCGCACAATGCAAAATTCGACACCTCTTTTCTCCGCTACGAGCTGAAAGAATGCGGCATAAACAAAAATTTTGAAATTTACTGCACCCTCCTCAACTCGCGCAAAGAGGTCAAAACTTCGGCCAATTTCAGACTTTCAACTTTGAAAAACCATTTCAATTTAAAGCCGATGGGAGCGATGCACCGCGCACTTTCCGATGCATACGTCACGGCTCAGCTCTATCTCAAACTCACGAAAAACTGGGGAACAGACACGATGAGCCAGTTTGAAAAAGAGGTCGAGCTTCTCATGAATTCAATGGATGAGGACGATATTTACCTTATCGATCCGAAAATCTGCTGATTAAAGAATATCGTAGTAGGAATTTGATATTTCCGCCAGGAACCGGCTCGGAAGCGCGGTCGAATTAAGTTTTCCGTACATCAGTTTTATCTGCGGATAAGTGAGGAAAAGGCGCGATTTGGCGCGTGAGCAGGCGACATAGAAAAGCCTGCGTTCTTCTTCGAGGTCGTCGATTTTAGTGACCGCTTTCTCACTCGGGAAACTCCCTTCGTTGAGATTTATCACAAAAACAGTGTCCCACTCAAGCCCTTTCGCGCTGTGGATCGTTGAAAGAACAACTTTGTCGCGGTTTTCCGATGCATCAGAGGTGACTTTCGATGAGCTGAGCTTTGAATCAGGCGGATCAAGGGCAAAATCGGTGAGGAAGTTTTCAAGGACACGGTAGTTTGAGGCAAGCTGGATAAGCACCGGAAAATCCTTGAGCCTTTCATCACTGTCATCCTCAAGCTCTTCGAGGACAGGCTTATAAAATTCTATAATCATTTCAAGCACTTTTGTTATTTTAAGTTCATCGTTTGAAGCAGTTTCGAGCATTTCGCAAAGCCGCCTGAGTTCCCCGTAATACTTCTTTTTAGCGTGGGCTTCTATCGCAATAGCTCCTTTTTCGGCAAAACTTTCGGCAAGACGCGCAGCAGTCGCGGCACCTATTCCCGGAACGAGCTTGAAAATGCGGTTCAGTGAAACCGAATCTTTTGAATTCTGAATAACTTTCGCATAGCTTAAAACGTCCTTTATATGACGCCTTTCGACAAATTTTATCCCGCCGTAGACCGCAAAATCGATCCCGCGGCGAAGAAGGGACGCCTGCACGAAATTGGCATGGAAACTCGAACGGTAAAGAACAGCAATTTCTTCAGGTTTCATGCCGTTTTCAAGCAGTTTTTCGATTTCGGAAGCGACAAATTCCCCCTCGTCCTCGGCCGAAAGAAAACGCTTTACAACCGGCCTTCCCTTCACTCTCTCGATGTTGGAAACGAGCGCTTTTTCGTAGGAAACGTAAAAATTCTTGATTATCTCGTTCGTGTAGTTGAGAAGCGTCCTTTCGGAGCGGTAGTTCCTGAAAAGCTTGATCAGACGGGCGTCTTCCCACTTTTGCGGAAAGCGGAGAATGTTCTCGAAATTGGCTCCTCTGAAAGCGTAAATGCTCTGCGAATCGTCGCCTACAACCATGATGTTACGGCTTTTCGCGGCGATCAGATCGGCGATTTTGCCCTGAAAAATGTTGGTATCCTGATATTCGTCAACCATGATGTATTCGTAGCGGTTCTGGATTCTTTCAAGGGCTTCGGGCGAATTTTCAAGAAGTTCGAGAAACTTTTCAAGAAGGTCGTCGTAATCGAGCATGTTACGCTCCGCCTTGTATTTCTCGTAACCTTCGGCAATTTTCGTTATCACATCGGAAAACTCGCTGTATTTCGAATAGTAGCCGTCAATAACATCGGCAATCGGCTTTGCATGGTTGCGGGAACGGCTTATGATCTCGGCAATAGTCCCTTTTTTAGGCATCGCCTTGCCTGTTCTCTTGATATCGAGAGTGTTTTTTATGAGATCGATCATATCGGCTGAATCGACAGCATCACATATCGTGAAATTGGGCATTATACCGATGAAACGCCCATATTTTCTGAGCTGGATATTTGCGAAACTGTGGAAGGTCCCGGCAGTTATTCTGTTCGCGGTCTCAGAGCCGATAAGCTGGTTCACGCGCTGAGTCATCTCGCCCGCCGCGCGCCTTGTGAAAGTAAGGAGAAGTATCGATTCGGGCTGTATCCCCTTCTGAAGCATGTAAGCCGTGCGGTAAACAATGGTTCTCGTCTTTCCGCTTCCCGCTCCGGCGATGACAAGCAGAGGCCCTTCGAGTGCGAAAACAGCGCTACACTGAGCCGAATTGAGCTCGTTTTCATAAACTTTCTCGATTTCCCCTTTTTTCAAAGCAGGAGCATCGGAAGTGCGCTCCTCGATACTCTTTATCACCGTCCGCAGCTCTTTGTAACGTTCCCTTTCCGCACTGTCGAGCTCAGGAAACTCATACTCCGCCGTATCGGATATCGACTGAACTTCCTCCAGCAACTCACCGTCGTCGGAAACAATATATCTTGCCATTTTTCTTCCCGAAAAAAATCAAACCGCGCAATATTACGATTAAAAAAAAATCTGGCAACTGCGGAAAGAATATTTTTCTTTTTTTATTTGACAAGCCCCTTTTGAACCGTATCATGCGGTGTCTGAGATGTCGAAGGTCGGCATCAAAGTTTTTTTTATTAACTTATCCAAAAGAGGTGTCTGATGGAAAAGAGAGTCGGATCGGTTCTGATCGTTGTTACCGAAAAAGAAAATGTTACTAAATTAAACACAGTCCTTTCACAGCACGG
>DBYV01000037.1:0-14983 GCA_002310995.1 bacterium UBP6_UBA1177
TCTTCGGAATGCCGCTTCAAATGTGACACGAACTTTGTTTACGAGAGAGATACAAACAAATGTGTCGGAGCTAAAAAGCCTGCCTACTGTACAGGCGATCTTCCCGACAATACCGAGTGGTGGAATCCGGACGGTATCTTTATTCAGGAGTGGAAGTTGAATGAAACGACTTCCATCTGGCAGTGGCTTCCGGAGACAAATTATAAAGTCTTCGGTTATGAGGCTGATGAAAACGAATGCCGCTACAAATGCAAAGAAAACTATACTTGGGACGGAAACTCGATCTGTGTTGCTGACACGCGCACTAGACCTTGCGAAGATCTGATCTCCAACGCTTCGTGGTGGAACGGCTCGATAACCCAGACATGGAACGGAAACGACTGGGTTCCGTCGTTAAAAGGAATCTACAGCAGAAAAGCTGTTGAAAACGAATGCCGCTTCAAATGTTCTAACGGATACTTCTGGGACGGAGAAGGATGCGTAAGTCCGTGCTACGCATCGACCAATCCGTGCAGCGGTGTTGCAAATTCAACCAGTGTCTGCAATGCGACAGGTCCTGCCGACTACACATGCGGATGCGCTGAAGGCTACTACTGGTGGGATAACCAGGGCTGCATAGAAAGAAAGCCGGTTGCTCTCGGCAATATCTGCACGATCACGGAAGGTTGTTATGATACTGTAAATCAGATGGCATGCCCTGCAGAGGGCGAAGATTTCTACGGTCAGCCTTCGCAGTATGCGGCAAAAGGAACCTGTGTCGCCCGGAGTTTCTCAGATAACAATTCCGTCGAAAACGAGCCGACACTTCTCGACAACAACATAGGACTTGAGTGGCAGAAGAATTTCTCATCCGCTTTTGATTCACAGGAAACAGCACTTGAATACTGCGAAAATCTTGAATACGGCGGACATAGCGACTGGCGTCTGCCGACTCAGTATGAAATGATGACGGTTTTTGATTACTCTCAGCGCGATATAGTTATAAAACCGGCGTATACAGAATACTTTTACTGGACTTCCACCGTCATATCTGATGAAGACGGTGCTTTGGTCTGGTCATCAGGATACAAAAAATGGCTGCCTTCGAACTATACTTTTTATGACGGCTACGCTGACTGCGGTCCAAATTGCGGATATGAAATTCCATCATATAAGTTTGCATTCTGTGTCCGTGGAAAAGAGCTGCCTGCCGCAGACTTTGTTGTTTCGAGCATAGAGGGCGATGAGATAGTTAAAGATAGGACGACCGGACTTATGTGGCAGAAAACAAGCACTGTAACTACCTGGAAAGATGCGCTTTCATACTGCGAAAATCTGGATTATGCCGGTTTCAGCGACTGGAGGCTGCCGAATACGAACGAATGGGCTTCCAACGACGATATATACAACCCGGCTCCGGTATTTGAGTGGATCACCGGAGAAGGTGGCGGGTATTGGTTCTCTGCCGACACTCCTGTTTTGGTGGAAAATGAGACTTATTACTGGAGTGTTTCTATGCCGGCTTGGAATGCTTCGGAACCGCTTGCACCTATATTCAACATATCTTATAAAACCAACAGCGGCTATGAATTTAAAGTCAATGTCCGCTGTGTCCGCTCCGGTCTCTGCGGTGAAGGAGAGTTCTGGAACGGTTCCGAGTGCGTGACTCCGTGCAGCGCTTCTTCGTGCGGCGGAGGAACAGAGGCTGAATGCGTTTCCACATCTTATGATTCATATAAATGTGAATGCCATAATGCCGGAGCAGGATTTTTCTGGAACGGTTCGACCTCGACCTGCGTAAATCCGTGTGATACGGCATCCTGCGCAGATGTTCCGCATTCGACACACGAATGTATACCGACAGACTGGAACACTCACGCCTGCGGCTGCGAAAGCGGATACTTCTGGGACAACACTCAGTGCGTACCGCTGACTTTGGGCAGAATCTGCACCGGAAAGACCAGGTGCTCCGATAATTCAGGTGAAATAGTCTGCCCGGCAGAAGGTGAAGATTTCTTCGGTCAGGACTGGCAGTATGCAAGATTTGGATTCTGCGCTCCGAGAAGTTTCAGAACAGAGACTGTCGAAGGTGACCCGGTTATCATTGACGGCACTTTAGGGCTTGAATGGCAGCAACCACCGTATTCGACGGCGATGGATCAACTTGACTGGTATGATGCTGTCGATTACTGCAACAATTTGACTTACGCAGGGCACGACGACTGGAGACTTCCGTCTGTAAAGGAGTTCTTCAGCCTGAAGTACAATCCGATTGACTGGGAGTTGGGACATGGTCGTGGTTTGTGGACATCGCAGGAAAGGGGTGAAGATTATGCCATAGTTGTATTTGACAGCTATTATGACAGCTACTATCAGTTAAGTATGCCAGGAAAAGATGGACTCTACGCAGCCCGCTGTGTCCGCGGAAACACAATTCCTGATGCTGATATGCATTCTTCTACAGTTACCTCAGGCGGCAGCAGCTATAGTATCGTCACCGATTCGACGACACGCCTTATCTGGCAGAAGAATCCCGAAGACAGCACAAAAACCTGGAAAAATGCTCTTTCATACTGCGAAAATCTTGAATACGCAGGCTTGAGCAACTGGCGACTTCCCAACAATAATGAACTTATGTCGCTCATCAACAACAACGGCAGTTCAAATTTCCATGAAATATCTGGTGATTCGCGTAAGTTCTGGACATCATCTTCGCTTTATGAGGCCAGCGGCAGTGCTTTTACACTAGATTCTTCCGGTAATGGAAATTTTGATAGCAAAACCGGAAAATATTATGCCGTCTGCGTCCACTCCGATGTCTGCAAAGAGGGCGAATTCTGGAACGGTTCAGCCTGCGTGAACCCGTGTGAGCCGAATCCGTGCGCAACTCTTGCAAATTCGACACACGAATGCACTGCAACGGCATGGAACAACTACGAGTGCGGCTGTGACGACAATTTCTACTGGTGGGGCAAAGAGCAGGGCTGCCGCTCGCAGAGAAACAATTTGGGCGTGATCTGCACAGGCTTGAAAAAGTGCTTCAACAATGCCGGCGAAATAGAGTGCCCGGTAGAAGAATCATATTTCTCTTTCTTCGGCCAGGATGCCAAGTATGCGGAACTCGGCTCCTGCATTCCGCAAAATTTCTCTCTGGAAAATATAGCGGGTGATGATGTCGTGATCGACCACAACACAGGTCTTGAATGGCAGGCGACGATTTCAGAAAGATACGACGACTGGACTGAAGCACTGCTGGGATGCGCCAATCTGAACTACGCGGGAAAGAACGACTGGCGTCTTCCTACAAGAACGGAACTTCTGACCATTTTCGACGCTTCCGGTACAAGCACTTATTTCTCGGAAACTAATGTTGTTTGGTCTTCGTCAATGGTAATAATGGGGAATTTGTTTGATATCTGGGCTGTAAGTTTTTCCAACGGTCAACCGTACCGGACTGGATACAAAAATCTGCTCAATTACCGCTGCGTCCGCGGCAACCTGCTGGCTGATGCTGATTTCAACACGGCAACAATGCTCAACAGTGATGAAATCGTATTTGATTCGACGAACCATCTTTTCTGGCAGGGCGGTGCTGTGTATGATAGACCGCTCGGCAGAACATGGCAGGAGGCTCTTTCACTCTGCGAAAATCTTGAATACGCAGGGTTGAACAACTGGCGCCTTCCCAACAGAAACGAGCTCCTCACCCTTCTTAACAATAAAAAAGAAAACACGCCCTCCTTATTCCCGCCGGCTCATACCAGCTTGACGTCAGGATTTTTCTGGTCATCATCGCCATCCGGCGATTCCAATCCGTCAGTTCTTGCCATAGATTTCTCCGAGCCGAGTATCTCATACGTTGCTAACGGCAGCTATGACAGAAACAACGTCATCTGCGTCCACTCCGATGTCTGTGAAGACGGGAAATTCTGGAACAGCTCGGCCTGCGTGAACCCGTGCGATTCAAATCCGTGCGGCGGTGCGGAACATTCCGTATGTGTTCCGAAATCTCACAATACATACACCTGTGAATGCGACAATGCGGATAACGGATATTTCTGGAGCGGATCTGCCTGCGTAAACCCGTGCAATGCAAATCCGTGCGCTGCGGTCGAACACTGGAACGGAGACTGCACCCCGACCGGTTGGAACATACAGCAGTGCGGATGCGACGACGGATACGTATGGTACGGTTCTTCCTGCCACGATCTTTCTACCCCTGCCGATCCGAATTACAACGATACCTACGGAACGCTTGAACTTAATTTCTATAATTCAATAAACCAGTCGGGATCTTATGAGAATATACTATACAGTGCTTTCGCTATTGGAACTTATGGAAATAAAGAAGCGGATGTTTTTGAACCGACCCTTGTATCGCGAGCTTCTTACTATGACGGAGGAACCGGCTCAACAGGTGTCTCTGTCCTACAACAGCCATATTACGGAGATATGAGTGGACTGTGGGTCCAACTTAATATTCCGGAAGAATTTGCGACTGTCGGAGAACACACTTTTTCCGTGCTGAATGAAGACACCAGCATTTCACCGTTCAGAATTTTCCTCTACTATCATAATGGATCTGTCCCTTCCTGTTATTATGCTTTCGGCGAAGGCTCAATCAATATTTCTGAAATCGGCGATATCACAAATAACGGCAGTCTCGCGTTTACAGGCCATGTGACTCTCTACAGCCCGAAAAATTACCACGGCGCAGATATATCGTCCATGCTTGACCTTCCGGTCTGTGACTCTGTGTTGTAGTAGTGGGAAACTAGGGAATCTTTTCTTGCAAGTCGGCACGAAAAGATTGTTTTTCAGGTGGAGTGTGGTTTTGTTTTAATTGCTGTTTCTGACGCAGCGGACGGATTTCGAGAATGTCTTGAGATTTCCGAGACCGAAAGTTCCGGTAATGGAATCAAGAGTCACGCCAGACGTTGGAGTTGTCGGTAAGTAAGAGGATGTCCAGAAATGGTCGTCTTCAGGCATATCGGGGAAATCGGATGCCGGTTGGTAAAGATCAAATTTTACAAGAGACGCAAGTTCGTTTCTGTTCGGCAGTCTCCAGTCGGAATATCCGGCATATTCAAGGTCTTCACAGTATTCGAGAGCCTCTTGCCAGGTTTTCGTCTCGATAGTTTTTTGCCACATAAGCCCTGCCACGGAATCAATAACTACATCGTCATCGTCGTCGCCCAATGTGGAAGTTGTGAAAGATCCTGTCGGCAGTTCATCGCCCCAGACGCATACGACATTGTACTGATTTGTTTTGAGATACTCTTCGTCGCGGTGGATGGAGCCGTAATAAACGTCCGCCGTAATTGCCGTGTCAGTATCTTCCGAAGCTTCTTTTGATGTCCACATACGGGCCAGCTGATCCGACGGCATATTCGTGAAGTATTCTCCGTTCAAAGCGAGATTGCGCTTGCTGCTGTCTATGATTGTAAGAAATTCATGCGGTGCGGGGAGACGCCAGCCGGTATGTCCTCCGTATACGAGACCGCTGCAGTAGTCCCTGGCATTTTCCCACGTGTATTTCTGGCTCGGAGCGGCCTGCTGCCATTCAAGACCGGTGTTGTTGTCAACAATGATGTTCTGGCCTGCAACGGTTCTGAGCCTAAAGCTTTTCGGTGTACATTTTCCGAGTGCCGCATACTGCGCATCCTGACCGTAGAAATCTTCTCCTTCTGCCGGGCAGCTGATTTCTGCGGAGTTATTGTAGCACTTGTTCTGGCCTGTGCATATATTGCCTAATGAAAGAGGCTTTTTATCTGTGCATCCGATGTCGTCCCACCAGTAAAATCCTTCTTCGCATACACATGTCTGCTTGTTCGCTCCTTTCGAAATGCATACACCTGTTGAATTGGGTATCTCGCAGGTTTTGGGATAGCATGGATCGTCAATGCATGCGGTTCCGTCCCAGAAGTAATTGTCTTTGCATTTGAATCTGCATTCGGATGTGCTTGGGGAAGCGTTGAATTTGCCTGTAGTATCCGGGGTCCATGCATTGTTCTTCCATGTCTGGGTGATACTTGATGTCGTGTTCCAGACTGCATTTTCAGGCAGAATACCAGTGCAGCTTACAGTTTTTTTGTCGGATATGCAGTACGGATTTTCCCAATGGAAATCTTCATCACACTGGAACGTGCAGGGCGTTGCCCCGGGATTCTTGTTATATGTTCCTAACGTGCTGGGAGACCACACGGAACCGGTCCATGTCTGTGATACGGTAGAGCCGTTGTTCCAGAATGCATGGACTGGAAGTCCGGTACATTCTGAGATTCTGGAGCTCGGAACACAAACGGAATTTTCCCATGAATAGTTGGTTTTACACTTGTATCTGCACTCGGTAGTGCTTGATGTCTCGCTGTAAATACTTTCGTTGGTAGGCAGCCATTCCGTACCGTTCCATGTCTGAGTGACGTTTGCAACGATGTTCCATGCAGCGTTTTCGGCAAGTCCGATGCATTGCGAAACTTTGGTATTTGCGTCGCAAGTCAGCGTGGAATCGTTCCAGGTATAGTTTTCTTCACATTCACAGCTGTATTTGTCCCAGTTTAAAGCCTTGCAGAGCCCTGTCGAGTTCGCAATGTTGCAGATGCCTTCGGTGCATGGTGTCACACACTTGTCATCGTGATAATAGTGGCCCTCGTTGCATTTGAATCTGCATTGACTGGTGCTAGGGGAGATGTTGTAGTATCCTTTGGTGTCAGGAGTCCATGAATAGCCGTTCCATGTCTGTGTGATTGATGAAACAGTGTTCCAGCTTGCATTTTCCGGAAGTCCTGTGCAGTTTTCCGTTTTTTTGACTCCGCTGCAGGAAGTCCCGTTCCAGTCGTAGTTTTCATTACATACAAAATGGCATTCGGTTGTGCTCGGAGTCGTGTCGTACACACCTGTGTTGTCAGGAACCCATGTTTCACCGTTCCAAACCTGGGTGATCTGCGAAACAGTGTTCCATTTAGCGTAGGACGGAAGGTTGTTGCAGTAGTTGTTTCTGGAATCTGCGTCGCAGGTTTTTGTCTGGCTGTTCCAGGTATAATTCGTTTTGCATTCACACTCGAAATCGGTTTCGTCTTCGGTTATAGTGCATATTCCGGTAGCGTTCGCTATGCTTGGGCACGGGTTCGGGTTGCACGCGGAAGGAGTGTCGTCATCAGGTTCTTCCGGAAATCCTCCGCCTTTGGAACAGTCCCTTATGCAGATGTCGTACCTTTTGTCACAGATCAAATCTTCATCACAGGTTTTGTCAGGATAACATCTGGTGTAAATGGCGCCGCGTATTTCTTCTTTTCCTTCATCTTCCGCAATATCGTATATCGAATCGGATTTTTTCTTTCCGCAGCCGGCCATCACGAACAAAATACCGAGAAACATCAGACATAAGAAAATTTTTTTCATTTTTGTCTCCGAACACAAAAAATAACAAAACTTTATGATACAATCCTCAAACTAAAAGACAAATTTTAGGCTGAACTTTCCGCAGAACTGAAAATAAT
The DNA here is from genome assembly GCA_002310995.1 of bacterium UBP6_UBA1177. Taxonomy (GTDB): domain Bacteria; phylum UBP6; class UBA1177; order UBA1177; family UBA1177; genus UBA1177. The sequence continues at coordinate 7,479 of DBYV01000037.1, forward strand.
TTTGCAAAATTACACGAAAACTATATATCCGCATACAAGTTTTTTGTTTGGAGTCAGGTTTGCCGAAAAAAAAGATAGACATTCTTTTGATTCTTCCGCTTGCCGCAATACTTTTTTTAGGTCTTCTTTCGCTTAGCAGCGCGCTGATATCGAAGTTCTACATTCAGCTTATCTGGGTAGTTCTCGCCGCAGGGGTTTTTATTGCAACTTCATATTCAGATCTCCGTCTTTTTGAACGTGTTGCAATTCCGATGTATTTTGCAAACGTGATTCTTCTCGTTCTTGTGCTTCTCATCGGAAAGACAAGCGGAGGTGCTCAGAGATGGCTCGATATCGGTTTTATGAACTTTCAGGTTAGTGAGTTAACGAAAATTTCTGTAATATTATTCATAGCTTACCAATTTAACCTTAAGCCGACTCTTGAAGACGGCTACAACCTTCTTGATATTCTGCCGGAAGCATTCGGCATATTTATTCCTGTTTTTCTTATCTACAAAGAACCAGATTTGGGGACTGCTATTCTTGTCGGCGCGGTTTCGTGCGCAATGATACTTTCAACCAAAATCAACCGCAGATGGCTTATAGGTGTTCTGCTTTTTGTTGTTATTTCGGCACCTATTCTTTGGATGTGGGGGCTTCACGATTATCAGAAAACGCGTGTTATTTCGCTTGTTACGATGCTTTTGGGTGAAGAGTCGCAGGAGCTGAGTCAGACTTCGCAGTACCACATCAAGCAGTCAATAATCGCGGTCGGTAGCGGCAGACTTCGCGGCAAGGGATACAACCGAGGCACACAGAACATGTTGCGTTTTATTCCTGAGCACCACACTGACTTCATTTTTTCGGTTTATGCTGAGGAATTCGGTTTTCTGGGCGTTGCGCTCCTTCTTTCTCTCTATTTCCTGCTTTTAGTCAGGATTCTCATGCTTGTCGGGAAGGTCAAAGACAAGTTTTCGGCGCTTATTCTTGTCGGTTCCTGTGCTCACATCTGGTTGCAGGTGCTTGTAAATATCGGCATGGTCACAGGAGTTCTGCCCGTTGTCGGCATTCCTCTGCCATGGTTTTCATACGGCGGAAGTTCGCTGATTTTCAATATGATGCTTGTCGGTCTGGTGCATAACGTCAGTTTACATCGATGTTATGTTTAATCGTTACGCCGTCACGGTGTTACGTTGTTACGAAGATTTTAACGTTACATTGTTACGAAGTCTTTAATTTAAAAAATTGACAAAAAAAGCTCTTTTCGTTACTTTGCGCGCGTTTTTTGTTTGAATAATTAAATTTTTTTTGGAATTATTCACTATAGGGGATTGAAAAATGTTAAGAAAATCATTGCTTTTTGTGTCCACGCTTTTGATTTCGCTTTCTATTTTCGCAGCTGACCCGACAATGGCTGTCACACCTTCTGTCGGCGAGGGTGATGCTGCTGAAATGGCTAAGAATCTCTCGAAAGAATTCAAGATTCTCTACAAAACTGTAAAGGGGGCAAAACTTTCCGATGTAGATTCGGCAACGGCGGGAAAGTTCAAAAAGTGCGGCGCTAAACTGAAATGCGCAAGGGGAGAAGCCAAAAAATACAAAAAATCGCAGTATCTTCTTTTCCCGATTGTAAAAACGACTGACGAAGGATTTAACGCTATACTTTATATTTTCGATAAGAACGGAAAAATCGCTAAAAAGCAGGATGTAAGTGTCAGCAGCGACACTGATGCTGAAGATTTTGCTTCTGAAGTCGCGGCAAAACTCATGGAAGCTCTTGAAAAACTTTCCAAAGGTGAGGGCGACAGCGGCGATGACGAGGCTGATGAAGAGGAAGCCGCACCGCAGCAGGAAGAAGCTCCGAAAATGACCGACAGAGAGAAAAAGGAAGTGCTTCGTTCGGCATTCAAAGCATATAAGGCAGGTAAAGGAAAAGATGCTTCGTCTCTTTTCAGAAAGGCTGAAAACCTTAGCCTTGCAGAGACTGTTGACGAAATCGTTCAGGCTGTAGACGATGCAAAATCGCTTAACAAGAGCGGTGACTCTTCAAGAGCTATTGAAGCAGTAAACAAAGTCGAAAGAAAGGATCTCGAGCTCAGGGAAAAAGGCTACAAAGAACTCCAGTTCATCAAGGAAACCAACAAAAAACGCCGTTACAATGAGCCTGGAAAAGACGAATACGACAAGGCAAGAAAAACTTTCAAGAGCGTCAAAAAAGATATGAAAACTATCTCTGTATGGCGCGACGGCGAAATGAAAAAACTCGAAGATTCGATGAACGGTAAACTCGACGAGCAGAAAAAACTCAACGAAAAATTTGAAAAAGATGAGGAAAAACAGCTCAAAGCCGAGAAAAAACAGGAAAGAGAACATCAGAAAAAGATTTCTGCTCTCAGAGACAGCATTGAAAACCTCGATTCGACATACCGCGACAGACTTGCAAAAACCGACAAGGAAATCGAGAAGCTGAACAGACAGCTCGAAGACGACAGACCTGCTGAAGAAATCTACAAAAAAGAGATCGAAGCCGAGATAGAGGCTATCGAGGATAAATACAAAAAAGGAAATAAAGACCTTAAAAAACAGCTCATTCAGACCAAAAAACAGTCCAAAGCAGATATTGAAGCAGCTGAAAAAGAATATGCAGACAAGACTCAGGCTCTTGAGAAGAACAATTCCGACCTTGAAAAGAAGATAAAGAAGCTTTCCGGCGAAGTCGAAAGGCTTGACAGCGATTTCGAAGCTGAAGAACAGAAGGAATCGGAAAAATTTGACAAGAGCGTAGCGGCTGCTGAGGCTCAGGATTCCAAAGATCTTGAAGCAGCAGAAAAGAAGGCAGACGAAGAGACCGAAAATCTCAACAAACAGCTTGAGGATTACGACAAAAAACTCTCTTCCTACACTGATAAATTCGACAAAATTGATTCTGAAGTCAGCGAATACAATGACAAACAGGAAGAAAAGCTGAGCAAGAATCAGGAAAAGTTCGACAAAAAGAGAGAAGATGCAGAGCGTAAGTTCGAATCCGAAAGAAGCGCTGCTGAAGAAAAAGCTGAGCAGGCTTACAGCAAAGGTCAGGCTGAGCGCGCTAAGAAGGTTGAAACTCTCGAAACGCAGATGTTCGAAATTCAGGACAAAGTAGAGAAATACGAAAAGGACCCGAAGTGGCAGAAACTTAAAAAAGATCAGGCGGCTGCTTCGAAGGATCTTGCTCAGTTCGAAGACGGTCACGACAAATTCATCGAAAAAGAGACAGCTTCAATTTCGAAGAATTACAAGGCTGAACAGGCTAAAATAGACGCTGAACAGAAGAAAGGCGAAACCGAAATCAAGAAGGAAACGGCTGCTTTCAAAGCTAAAAAAGCTGACGAAAAGAAGGCTCTCAATTCCGAAATGAAGAAAGTTGAACAGGAAAAAGCCGCTTTCGAAAAAGATATCAAAAAGAAACAGGCTACGATCAACGCCAACAAAAATAACAAGATCAAAGAAATCGAAGGCCGTGCTGCAAAACGTGAAGCCGAAAGAAACGCAAAGGCTAAACAGAGAAAGGCTCAGTATGACAAAAATGCAGCCGAAAAGAAAAAACAGCTCGCTGCTCTCGAAAAACAGTTTGAGACTGCAAACGCAAATGCAGACAAAACGAGAGACAACCTTGCCCAGCAGCTTGAAAACAAAAAGGCTGCCGCAGAAAAGAAGGTAAACGATCTCGAAATGGCAATCGAGCAGAAGAAAGATGCTAACGAAAACGCGATAGAAAAAGAAAAACAGGCAGTCTATGCGAAATATGAGAAAAAGGCTGAGACTGACAAAAAAGCGATAACGGCAAAAATCACACAGCTTGAAAACAGTTCGAAGACTTTCATTGCTCAGAGAGGCAAGGAAGAAGCTAAGCTCCGTGCAGATCTCGAAGCTGCCGAGAAGAAGACCGACACGATGAAAGACGGATTTGACAAGGATGCTGCAAAGAGAAAAGCTGCTCACGAAGCAAACCTCAAAGCTGCCGAAAAACGCGAAGCTGCTGCAAAGGTAAAATACGAGCAGTCAAAGAACTCGATAGAAAAACAGTACAAAGCAAAAGTTGACGATCTCATCAAATCAAAATCGATTTCTTTTGCAGGCGGAAGCGAATTCAAAGAAGAAAGAGACAGAACTTTCGAATACAGCGCATACACGAAGCAGCTCAATGCGATAAAAGCTGATGCTCTTGCTGCTCAGGGAATGGAACAGCTGAAAGACGAAAATATAAAAGAAGCCCGCAAATACTTCTTTGATGCTCTTTATGCCGATGCAAACAGCAAATCAGCTCAGAACGGTCTCAAAGAGATCGAAAAGACAGCAGGAGCTATGTTTGACAAAGCTTATGCTGATATTCAGGCCGGTGATACCGATTCGGCAAAGAAAATCCTTATCAAACTCAGAAAGGAACTCAGCCCGAAGAGTTCTTACTATCTCAGAGTCCTTGCTCTCATCGAAGACACGAAGGACAGTGGCGATTCAGAGGATTAGTCCCATAAAAAACTTTCTTTTACTTTTCATCACTTTTTAAAATCAGAGGTTTAAATGACAGAAGAGAACAAAACCGAAAATTTGTCTTCAGAAAATGGTGTGCAGGCTGAAGATTCGCTGAAAAGACCGCTCACTCCGGAGGAACAGTACGAGGAAGACGACCGCCAGTGGCTTAAAAATGTCTATCAGGGCGATGTGAAACAGCTCACCGTGCGGGCAGTCGTCATGGGAATGATCATCGGCGGACTTATGAGCCTTACGAACCTTTACATCGGTCTCAAAACAGGCTGGGGACTTGGTGTCACGATCACGGCATGTGTTCTTTCGTTCAGCATCTGGAAGCTTCTGCGCATGATTTTCCCGAAGATTTTTACGACTGACATGACGCTTCTCGAAAACAACTCGATGAAATCAACAGCTTCGAGTGCCGGCTACACGACGGGCGGAACGATGGTGAGCGCGATTGCGGCTTATGTTTTGATTACCGGCCAGCATTTTGACTTCTGGGTTCTTGTCGGCTGGACGATTTTTCTGGGCATTGCCGGTGTTGTAATGGCGATTCCGATGAAAAAACAGATGATCAACATTGAAAAGCTCCCTTTCCCGTCTGGAACAGCAACTGCCGAGACTCTGAAAAGCCTTTATGCCGGCGATGAGAGCAGAAAACAGACCAGAACACTGCTCGGATTTTCTGTCATCGGCATACTTCTTACGATTGTCCGCGATTTCTTTGAGTGGATCAAATACACCTACGCGGTTTTCGGCGAAAGGCTTGCGCAGTACACAGTTTCGATGGAAACAAGTCTCATCATGGTCGCTGCCGGCGGAATCATGGGCTGGAGAACGGCATGGAGTATTCTTTTCGGTGCGATTCTCAATTATATTGTGCTTGCGCCGATTTTGTTCAATAAGGGCATAATCACGGAACTCGGATACCGCGGAATCAACAGCTGGAGTCTCTGGTTCGGCGCTTCTGTCATGGTTTCATCGGGTTTTGTCTCGTTCCTCATGCAGTGGAAAGTCGCTTTGAAGGCATTCAGCTCGGTCAAGGACATATTTTCGAAGAAAAAACGGGAACTTTCTGAGATCGAGAAGGTCGAAGTTCCTATGAGCTGGTTTTTCTGGGGAATTCTTGTCGGCGGCACCGGAATTGCGCTTATCATGCTCTTTGTTTTCGATATTCCGGTCTGGGTTTCTGTGCTTGCGGTAATACTTTCTTTCTTCCTTTCGATTGTCGCATGCCGCGCAACAGGCGAGACAGACACGACTCCGGTCGGAGCGCTCGGACAGGTTACTCAGGCGTTCTACGGAATGCTTCGCCCCGGAAGCAAAGTTACGACTCTTATGACCGCTTCGATCACTTCGGGTATTGCCGGCTCGTCGGCTGACCTTCTGACAGACCTCAAGACGGGATATCTGCTCGGCGCCAATCCGAGAAAAATGTTTCTTGCACAGTTTCTGGGTATTTTTGCGGGAACTGCGGTTATAGTTCCGGCGTTTTATCTCATTGTTCCGACTCCAGATGTTCTAGGAAGCGACTACTTTCCGGCACCTGCGGCTCAGGTCTGGTCAAAGGTGGCGGAGCTTCTGGCTCAGGGTTTTTCGGCGCTTCACTATACAGCTAAAATAGCGATGCTTGTCGGCGTGGCAATAGGAATTCTGATTCCGTTCATTGAAAAGTGGGCTCCGAAGGCTTCAAACTATGTTCCGTCGGCTATGGGAATAGGACTAGCCTTCACGATTCCGTTCTGGAATTCGCTTTCAATGTTTATAGGCGCCTTGATTGTTCTCATTATCGAGCACAAAAAGAAATCCTTGGAAGAATATATTATCCCGGCTGCTTCAGGCATAATCGCCGGTGAATCGCTTGCCGGAGTCTTCATAATTCTGCTTTCGACTGTTTTTGGCGGTTAAAAGTGACCGATTTTATTGTTTTTTTCTGTTTTAGACCTTTTTTGTTTTTTTTACTTGACAAAAAAAAAGGCGACTCTAAAATTTTAGACGGTTTTTTTACAACATGATTTTAAGGGTTTTTTTACTAACTTTTTTTAGGAGATTTGAAATGAAGAAATTCACAGCAATTCTTGTGGCGATTGTTCTCGCCCTCTTTGTTGCAAGCTGCGGCGGTAGCTCAAGCAACGACAAAGACAAACCGGACACTGGTGACACTGGCGACACCACAGACACCACTGACACGACAGACACTGCAGACACAGCAGACACGGCTGACACAACAGACACAACAGACACAACAGACACGACAGACACCACAGACACCACAGACACTGGTGAGCCAGATTCCTGCCAGCTTGATGAGAGCATTCTTACCAGCGATGCAGAACGTTATTTCGCTTACAAAGGTATCGGTAAAATCAATTCTGAAGATGCCGAAAATCCTGAGATGGCAAGCCTTGTAAAATTTGCTCTTGTTGGTATTGATGGTAAAGATCTTGACTATGCAACAAATTTCTCTTTCTTCCTTCCCACCTCTCTTACGGGTACTGATCAGTCGGGTGCAACTGTTGACATTCCGTCAGTAGCAGTTGAAGCTCTCGGTGACCCGAATATGACCTCTGGTCGTTTCACCACAATCGCTTTCGCAGCTGTTCCTATTCAGTACATTGATGTTATGAAAGAGAATGGTCTTGACAGACTTCCGACCGCTCCTGTTACTCAGATTATCGACATTCTTTACACATCTGACCTCAAATATGTAAGACAGTGCATGCTTGCTGTAAACAAATACGGCATGGTTGAAGAATTCGGTCAGGAAATGGCTCTCGGCACGATGCAGGTTTGCTATGCAAAGAACAAAACATTCGGCGTAGGCGAAACCTTCAAACTTGCAATGAATGCAGAACTTGCTATCGGTCAGGAAATCGTTGATATGTACAGCGATGTTAACTCCATTGATGATCTTTGCACCTGCTTCGATATGAACGCTTCAGGCAATGCTACAGTTGACTGCGCAACAATCGAAGAGTTCAACAACGACGATACCGGTGACAGCGACACTGGCG
>DBYV01000037.1:15102-31806 GCA_002310995.1 bacterium UBP6_UBA1177
AGCGACACTGGCGACAGCGATACCGGCGACAGCGACACTGGCGACAGCGACACCACCAACTGCACAACCAACGAAGAGTGCGGTGAAGGCCAAGTATGCAATGAAGGCACCTGCCAGGCTGCATAATCTTTGCTAAGCTGATTTTTCAAAGGGCGCTCCGGCGCCCTTTTTTTTTGCCCGTAATTTTTTTGATTTTTACAATTCGATTTCTATACTTGCTTATCGAACTTTGAAAGGTGAGAAAAAATGGACAAAAGAAAAAAACTTGTAAAGCTTTTTTACGAAATTGATGATTTTATCAGGCAAAAAACGATAAATTCAGACCCTTATGCTTTTTTGCTGAACAAATTTCATCTGACCCTTATGAACAAACGTCCTGCCGCAGCGACGCTTTCGGGGATAAGCAAAGCCGATTTTTCGCTTCTTAACAACGAATTTTCGGATAGATTAGGGCGCGATTTTGTTCTTTCTCTTTCTGTAAGTGCCATACTTTCGCTGCCAGCTGAAAAAGTGATTGAGATTCAGAATCTCAAGGTCCAGCCGAAACAATCCGTGCTTCTTCTTACCGATTCAATTGTTCTGCCTTACGAAACAGAGAAAAAAATCCAGCTTTTTATCGGTTACTGCAGCGGTAGAACCAAAGAATCGCCTTTCAAAAATATCGAATACTATCCTGTTTCGAGAGATGCTGCGCTTTCGATTTCAATACAGACTACTTTGTTCGATATCATGAATGAAGACGACAGTACTCAGCTCAGGCCGCAGAATTTCGATATCGTTTTTGACGATTCCGTGAACTATTCGTTTCCAAGCGAAAATCTGCTCGGAACTTTGTCGGTTCTGCTGAAGTACGATTCATCTTTTTATCTTATGGTGAAAAAAGCTTTTCTTTCGTCACCTTTAACACGGAAGGACAAGAAAAATCTCTATTCTTTTTTCGAAACCGAGGAAATAGACCGCTTTGACGATTTCCTTCAGCTTAAACTTCAGAAAAAAATCGAGGGCCGCATTCCTGCGCTTTCACAGAGTGTTGTTATACGCGATTTGTCAGAAGGAAAAGTGCTTGAACTTGACCGCAACTGCCTTGATTTCAACCATCTTTTCACATTTAACGACAAGGTGACCGCCGACCAGCTTGCCCTTGTTGAGAAAATCGAGGAAAAAGCCGGAGGAACGTGCGGAGACTACTTCAGATTTTTTCTCGGAATGTTCAGAAACGCTCCAGTTGACGATCTTGTCAAAACCTTGAGAACAAGTGCGGCTTACCGTCCGCTTGTCACATCCAAAGAGATTCTTCCGTTCAGAAAATTCAAAATAAAAAAATATATTTATCCTGATCCGGAAGTGTTTTTCCAGATTCCGGCTGAAAGCAGTTTCGAAAGCAGAAAACTGCTTATGCGTTATCTTTCGGTAAAACCTGTTTTCGCCTACGACGACGACGGGCTTTACTTTATGAACGATGTTGCGGCAGTTATTCCGCGCACGCCGGATATCGATCTCTTTTTTGCGGAAGGTTATCTGAATTCGAAACTTGTCGAATTTTTTTACAAGATAAAATTCCCTCATCACAACAAGTTTTTGAAGAAAAATTTCAACAAAATACCGTTTATGCTCTGCGGAAAGAATTATCAGAACCTGATTGCGCAGGAAGTGCTTGATATACGCAGAATATACAGGGAGATGTCTCTTTCCAGGGAAAGTGAATCTATGAAGGAGGAGCTTGCCGCTGTTTACGAAAGGCTTGACGGTTTTGTCTATCAGCTTTTCAAACTTACACTTGATGAAGTCGCTGTTATTGAGCGTTATTTCGGTGAAAATTCCGATTCTCAGGAGGCTGAAAAATGAAAAACAAGTGGAAGATACTCATAGTTGACGACGATCTTTCGATTCTGCGCAGTTATCAGAAGTATCTTGAATCGGAAGGTTATACTGTTTTTACCGCCGATGACGGAAGAACCGGCTACATTGCAATAGAAAAAGAACATCCCGATCTGGTTCTGCTTGACATAAACATGCCGGTTAAAACAGGCTTGGAACTTCTCGAAGATCTCAACAGAGTGTTTGACAAAAAGGATATGCCGCTCATAGTTATGCTCACAGCTTTCGGCGATCTTGATGCAGCTGTAAAGGCAATGAATTTAGGTGCTTATGAATTTCTGACGAAGCCTGTCCCACTTGAAAAACTTCGTTCGACAGTTGAATGTGCGCTTGAAACACTCACTTTGAAGGAGCGTGTCGCATATTTTGTCGAGCCTGACGACACTCCTTTTAAAGATTCGATAATCGGCAGAGATCCGCTGATGATTGACATATACAAAACCATCGGAACTTTGAAAGGGAACAAGGCGACAGTTCTGGTTACAGGCGAAAGCGGAACCGGAAAGGAGATGGTGGCAAAGGCTATTCACGAAAATACCGTGCCTGACGAGCCTTTTATCGCAATAAACTGCGCTGCAGTACCTGAAAATCTTATTGAAAGTGAGCTTATGGGTTATGTCAAAGGGGCTTTTACCGGTGCTGCGACAAACCGCGAGGGAAAGCTTGAAGCTGTAAAAGGCGGGACGCTGGTTCTCGATGAAATTTCAGAAATGCCGTATGAATTCCAGACAAAGCTTCTGCGCGTTATTCAGGAAAAAGATTTCTATCCGATAGGAGCAACCGAAAAAAAGCGTTTTAACGGCAGAATAGTCGCTCTTACAAATAAAAACCTGAAGGAACTTGTAGATGCCGGAAAGTTCAGGGAAGATCTTTTCTACCGTCTGAATGTCATTACGATTTCGGTGCCGCCGCTCAGGAACCACATAAGCGACCTCGAAATGCTCATTCTGCACTTTATCAAAAAGGCTAATTTTATGATGAACACTTCAATACAGAGCATTACGAAAGAGGCTGTGGACTATCTTCACTCGCACACTTGGCCCGGCAATATCAGGGAACTTGAAAACACGATTCTGCGAGCTTCAATAAAGGCCAAAGACAAAATTCTGACTCGTGACAGCTTCTCGTTCCTTATTACGGATAAAAAAGATCAGACAGATGTAAAGGCAAAGCAGAATACTCTTGAAGAATTTGTCGAACCGGAAAAGCTGATGCCGTTGCGCGATGTAGAAAAAAATTACATAGAATACGTTCTCAAACAAACTAACTGGCATAAGGGTAAGACCGCTGAATTATTGGGAATTACCCGACCGACACTTGATAAAAGAATAGAAGAATTCGGTTTGCATAAAGATGTCTGAGTCAGCTTCTTTTTTATATTTTGTTATTTTTTTCGCGATAGTTCTCTCTTCGACAGGATGGCACATTATGATAAAGGGCAGGGGGCTTCCGCAGAATCTCTGGCTCTTTTTTATCATGATGTCCAATGTTTTTATTTTCTCATCGGTTGTTGCCGTTTATTTTCCGTTCTCAAAAGTCTATTTTTTTGTGGCACTGTTGTGTTTCGTAATATTTTCAACACTTTATATTTATTCTTTCCCGCATGCTGTTCTGCCAAATGCGATATGGACTGCTACGATCAGCCTTGCAGTTCTTGTAATGATTGTAATGTTTGTCTACATGCAGAGCAGCCTTTATCTTGTCTACTTCATTGTCCCGCTCTTTTCTTTAGCTCTTGATATTCCTATAATATTCAGGAAAATCAAATACTTAAAAAATAACAACATGAAAAAGTTCGTTTTGTTCAATATCTCGGCAATGGCTTTTCTTTCGCTTCTTGTTCCGGCTGCTTCCGCTGTTTCTGCGATGTTTTACAACGCGCTCTATTTCAATGTAGCCGCGATGATTCTTGCTGCGCTTTTCATAGTTTGTTCGGGGGTTTTTGTCCATACAAACCAAAGGTCGTCCACAGGACTGAACCGGATAAATTTTTGGTTTATAGTGCTTTTTTCCATTATTTCATCGTTTTTGGTCGGCCTGCTTTTCTCGTTGAGATTTTTGGTAACGCGAATTTTCGGCAGCGAACATTTCCCGCTTGTTGTGCTGTGCGCCATGTTTCTGCTTTTCATGCTGATAGGAATTGCTATTTCCTATTTTTCATCTTCAGTTGAAAGTTTTATATACAAGAGCCGCAACTACTATCAGACGTATCTGAACAAGTTTCGTCTTGAAATTGAGGATATTACGGAAGCTCCGCTTCTTTTTGATAAATTCTACGAATGTGTGACTGAATGGTTTCACGAAGTCAAACAGATAAAGTATGTCTATCTTGAAGATCTTTTGTGGCAGAGCAGTAAGATGCCGATTGAACTTTATGAAGGAAATGACGATTTTCAGCCGCTTCTTAACGAGCAGTTCCTCTTGCATGAAACTTACATTTCGAGAGACTTTGCCCTTATCTCTGTTCCGACGCTCGAAGGTTTTGTGACAAAAACCGGAGGTGATTTTTTTCTTCCGTTAATTTATCACAACGAACTTTCGGGATTTTTTGTAATCAATTCCAGAAACGTTTCACATAATGCGATGCTTTGTATCAGTAACCTTGTTGAAATGGTGCTTAACAAATATGAAAAAATTTCTCTTTTTGCAACGGTTATAGAAACAGAAAAGAAAGTCGAAATGCTTAAACATTTCAAGGAAGTTGACAAAATGCTTTCTTTTGTTGCCCACGAACTGCGCTCTCCAATGACTTCTATAATGTTCAACATCGAAGTTGTTAAAGATGCGATTGACAGAAAAAAAGATGTCGATACGGAATATCTGGATATTTCGCTTAAAGAGCTGAAGCGGCTCAATGAGACAATAGAAAAAATGCTCGTTTACGGAAGAAACATAAAACTTGAGCCGAAACCATATAATTTCAGGTCATTTTTTGCCGAAATGAAGCAATTCTTCAGCTATGCCGACCGCACTGTTAATTTTACCGACCAGACTGGAGGAAAAGAGTTCTTGTTTGACTGGGATGTGCTGAAAAATGTTTTCGTTAACCTTGTAAACAACAGTCTTCAGGCACTTGAAAAAGTCGACAGGGTCGGTCGGGTGAAAGTTTCCGTGGCTAAAAAACGGAAAAAACTGCTGATTGAAGTTGCGGATAATGGTCCCGGAATACCGCCAGAGCACAAGGATTCGATTTTTGAACCTTTTTACACGACAAAAAAGAACGGAAACGGGCTGGGGCTCGCAACCTGTGAGAAAATCGTCAAGCTTTCAGGCGGTTCGATAGTTCTGTGGGATACTTCCCCCAACGGCACTGTTTTTCACATCACTTTCCCGATAGAGTCTGTCAGTGTGAAATAGTGGAGTGGAAATTCTTTTTTCAAGATGTCGCAGCTTTAGTGAGTTTAGGGAATTTAGGGAGTCTAGGGAATCTAGGGAGTTTAAGGAGCGGCGGTAAATAATTGTTGACTTATGTAAATTCAACAATTAGAATAACTAGAATTTTTTTGTTATTTTAGGGAATTTTCGATGGAAGAAAATAATTCTACTTATAAGTTGCCAAGATTATTCGGTAAATACTATCTTCTGGAATTGATCAATGTCGGCGGTATGGCTGAAGTTTTCAAAGCCAAAATGTTCGGAGTCGAAGGTTTTGAAAAAATTGTTGCGATAAAAAGAATTCTGCCTGAGGTTGCAGAAGATGCAGAATTTATCAAAATGTTCGTCGATGAGGCGAAGATCGCTGTAAAACTCCAGCATCCTAACGTTGTTCAGATTTTCGAACTTGGAAAGATCGAAGATTCATACTTCATTGCGATGGAACTCATCAACGGTAAAGACCTCAAAACCATCAGAAAAAGATTGAAAAGAGTCGATCTTCTGATGCCGGTCGAACAGAGTGCTTACATTATTTCACAGGTATGCGACGGCTTGGATTATGCACACCGTAAAACCGATGAAAAGATGAATCCGCTGAATATCGTTCACCGCGATATCTCTCCTCAGAATATGATTGTTTCGTATGAAGGCACGGTAAAACTTATTGATTTCGGTATTGCAAAGGCGAAGAGCAAATCAACGAAAACTCAGGTCGGAATGCTGAAAGGAAAGTTCAGTTATATGTCGCCGGAGCAGGTAAGCGGTCAGCCTATAGACAGACGAAGCGATATTTTCTCGCTCGGTGTCGTATTTTTTGAAATGCTCACCGGAAAACGCCTTTTTCTTGGTAAAAACGATGTCGAAACGCTTGAAAAAATAAGAAAGGCTGAAGTTCTTCCGCCTAGCGTTTTCAACAGCGCAGTGCCGCCGGAACTCGACAGAATCGTTCTCAAGGCGCTTGCAAAAGACAGGGAAGACCGTTATCAGTGGGCGAGTGAATTCTCTGAAGATCTTAAAAAATTCAGCTATTCGAGCGGAAAAAGTTTCTCCCGTCAGGACATGATGAATTTCATGAGCGAATTCTTTGCTGACGAACTTGAGGAAGAAACTGCGAAACTTGAAGAGTACCACAAGATAAAAAAACCGGCTGATATGCCGGCGAGGGCGACTTCACAGCCGATTCGCAGCGGTGATGAAACCCGGGGTGAGGAAGAAAAATCGGTTATTCATTCTACTTCTTCACCGAAGAAACTTGTGCTTGTTTTTGCAGCGGTTCTTGTTGTTCTAGGTTTTGCAATTGCACTGCTTCTTGTTATGGGAGGAAGCAAAAAAGATGCGGCTTCGCTTATCGTTGATTCAAACGAAAAGAAGACAATAGTTGTCGTGGATGAAAATACGATGTACCAGAAGCGCTGTGAGACCCCGTGTGTTATAGACGGTCTTCTTGCTGGTCAGCACGAAATTTCTTTTTCCAAAAACGGTTTTGTTGATGTTAAGGAAAGTATTTTCCTGAGTAAAGGCGAGCCGCTTGAAAAGTTTGTGAAGATGTACCGCATTGGCGAACAGAAGACCATGATAACTGTCAAATCCGATCCTGACGGTGCTGTTCTCTACATTAACGACAAAAAAGTGCAGGCTGCAACTCCGACTATCGTTAATGATATTCCGGTAGGGCTTGAAATTGTGGTCAGAGTCGAAAAACATGGTTACTTCCCTTACGAAGAAAACATCGGAAAAGTTCCCGCCAATATCAACAAAGAGGTGAGTGTAATACTTAAACCGATGAAAAATGCGCCTGCTCAGTCAAAATCGAAAAAATCGGATAATCAGGCGTCCAAATCAGCTGCTGAGTCGGGTGAGCCGGCATATCTCACGATAAACAGTATGCCATGGGCAAATATCTATATTGATGGCAAACTTATCGGTGCGACTCCGATATCAAAACACAAACTTCCTGCCGGAAGCTACAAGATCCAGTTCAAAAATCCGAAAGCTAAGATTGATAAAACTATTCCTGTCGATTTGGAAGCAGGCGAAACAAAAAGGTTGATAGAAAAATTCGACTAAATTTCCGCTTTTTTCGCATAAGAGGTCCTACATGACTAAAAAATCATTATTGACACTTGTTTGGGCAATTTTTCTTGTTTTAATGTTTGCTGCCTGCGGAAACGACAAAAACAAAGAAGAATCTGAAATCACCGACACCGATAACACGGACACAGTTACAGATACTGCCGATAGTTGTGATACGGAAACTTCCCCGGATGAAGACAACGCAGACTCAACCGATAGCTGCGATACTGAAACTGTCACGGATGATGATAATACCGATGCTGGTTGGGAAACTAAATATCAGAAGGCTGATGAAAGCGCGGAAAAGGTTTCCGAAGATGTCGTAAAGGCAAACAACAGGTTCGGGATGAAGATTTTCAGCCGCTTGGCAAAGGAAGAAGGCGCTAAGAACATAATGATTTCACCGCTTTCAATCTCGATTGCGATGGCCATGACCGCCAACGGCGCGGTTGATGAGGCTCTTTCCGAAATGAAGGAAGTGCTCGGATTCGGCAACATGAATATGCCGGATGTCAACGAACAGTTCGAGCAGCTTATCGCAAGTCTTGTTGAAGCTGACAAATATATGACACTTGAAATCGCCGATTCACTCTGGCTGGATGACCGGTTTGCTCCTGACGTAAAGGATGATTTCATTTCCGTCCTTGAGGATTACTACAGCGCGGCTCTTTTCACGGAAGACTTTGCAGACCCGGCAACGGCTGATAAAATCAACTCCTGGGTATCGGAAAAGACTCACGAAAAAATAGGCAAAATAATTGGTGAAATAGGTGCAAACACCGTTATGTACATTATCAACGCCGTCTATTTCAAAGCTGGATGGACACATCCTTTTGCAAAAGGTTTAACTTATAGTCAAAAATTTCAGCTTTCAGACGGCAACATTAAGGAAGCTGATTTGATGCATGCGGGAGGAGACACTTATGCCTTCAAAATTATTAAAGAAAACTATTCTATATTAAGAATTACGTACGGCAGAGGTGTTTTTGCATTCTACGCAATAGTGCCTTTCGGCAATGTTGATGATTTCATTGAAAAGATTGCTCAAAACGATGTCGGTTCCTATTTCGAAAGCCTGCGAGAATCCTTTGATTTCAGTCTGGGACTTCCGAAATTCAGATTTGCTTACGAAAAATCTCTGGAAGACACCTTTAAAACACTCGGAATGGAGCGTATATTTGCAGGAGGACTGGAGAATATATCAAGTAATGTCAAAAATCTGCATATCAGCAATATTTTCCACAAGACTTTTATCGAGGTCGATGAAGAAGGAACAGAGGCTGCCGCTGTCACAGCTGATTCCGCTGATACTGGAGGAGACTATACTCCCCCCAGCGTCTTTGCCGATCGTCCGTTTGTTTTTGTGATCCGCGACGAAAGAACTGGATCTATTCTTTTTGTCGGCAAAGTCGAAGATCCGACTGCTGAATAATACTTCCAGAATTTAAATCAGATATTACAGCTTTGCGTTTAGACTTTTTTCCGCTTTTTAAGAAATTTTTTAATAGACGAATTTGTCGCGTCTGCCCTGGACTTGATAGTGTTCTACAGCTGCGTTATGCTCTTTGAGCGTCTTTGAAAAGTAGTGATAGCCTTTGCCGGTTGCGACGAAGTAGAGATAGTTTGTTTTGTCGGGATGAAGGACGCTTTTTATTGCGCCGTCACCGGGGAAGCAGAGCGGAGTCGCCGGAAAACCGTAGCGTGTGTAGGTGTTCCACGGATGATCGGTCATAAGGTCTTTTTTCGTGATGTTGCCGTTGAATTTTGGGAGAAGTCCGTAAATTACCGAAGGGTCGGTCTGCATTTTCATGCCGATTTTCTTTCTGTTCAGGAAAACAGATGCGATTTTCGGCTGTTCGTCTTTCGCGCCCGTTTCTTTTTCGACGATCGAGGCGAGTTTCAGCAGGTCATAAACGTCCATGTCCGATTTATCGATTTCGGTCTGATATTTTGCCAGAGTCGCTTTCATCTGCCCGGCCATTTTTTTCATGACTTCGATGATGTCGCTGCCGCGCGGAAAGCTGTAAGTCGAGGGGAAAAGCAGCCCTTCGCAGCTTGTTTTGTTCTTTGCGCCGATTGATTCGAGGAAGTTTTTGTCGTGGCAGACTTCAAGAAATTTGCTGCTTCCCTGCATCCAGTCCAAGCTTTTGAAAACCGCGGCCGCATCGTATTTGTTGTAGCCTTCGGGAATCGTGAAGGAGTAAAGTTTGACTTTTCCGCTCATTATTCTTTTTGCTGCTTCTTCTGGATTTGTCGCGCCGGAAAATTCGAATTCGCCGGTTTTAAGTGATTTGCCGAAATCCCTTTCCTTGATCATCCACATAAACTGTTTCGCGTCGGTGATGACTTTTGCTTCAGATAGTTTTTTTGCGGCTGCGTTCCATGTGTTTCCTTTTTCGATCACGACTGTTGTTCCGGACGGAACATCAATTGGCGTCGTTTTGAAAGCTTGGTATCCGCTGTAAATCGAATAGCATTTGAAAAGCGCGACTGCAACCACAATCAGAAAAACCGTCAGTATGATTTTTTTCATGCTTACCCCTTTTTCGGTTTTTTAAAACTGTGTCTGTAAACTATTTTTACTGGAACGCCTTCATACGGAAAAGCTTCGTAGAACTTGTTGAGAAGGTATCTGTCGTATGAAAAATGGATATCGTTCGGTGCGCTTACTTTGATTACGACGGTAAGCGGCGAAGTCTGTTCCATTGTGATCCCGTTGAAGTGGATCATTTTGTTTTTTCTGGTGAGTGGCGGCGGATTTTTGGAAAGAACGGCCGAAAGCCACTCTTCCAGAGTTTCGTCGTCGATCATTTTGTGGTAGTTTTCATGCACGGAAAGCACTTTTTCAAGCAGTTTCTGCACACGCATTCCCTGCATTGCCGAAATAGAAATTATCGGCGCATAAGGGGCGAATTTCATTCTGTCACGCAGATCCTGCACGATTTTTTCATAAGTTCCGGTCTCTTTTTCAATGAGATCCCACTTGTTTATGACGATGATTATCCCTTTTCCCTTGTCGTGAGCAAGGCCCAAAATGCGAAGATCCTGGTCGGTGGCGAGTTCCTGCGCGTCCATCATGAAGATTACGATGTCGGAACGGTCAACAGAGTGGAAAGCTCGGACGATAGCCGCTTTTTCCATGAGCATTTCGATTTTCTTTTTTCTGCGGATACCCGCCGTGTCGATGAGGCGCAGCGTTTTTCCCATGAATTTCGCGGTCGAATCTATCGGGTCCATCGTCGTTCCAGGGATTGGGCTCACGAGCATCTTGTCCTGGCCGATGATTTTGTTGACGAGAGTCGATTTTCCGACATTCGGACGGCCGAAGATCGCGATTTTTATCTCTTCTGGAGCGGGCGGAAGTTTTTCGTTTATCTCTTTTTCGGTCCAGAAATCCTTTGTGATGTCGTCAAGCATATCGAAAACGCCGTAACCCGTTTTTCCCGAGACAGGATAAACCATTTCGGCGCCTGTTTCGTAAAATTCGGCGGCCGCGATCTCCTTGTTTTCGGAATCGATTTTTGAGACTGCAAGCCAGGAACGGAGCCCTTTGACGCGTATCAGATGATAAATCTCCTTGTCGCTTCCTGTTAGTCCGGCCTCTCCGTCGCAAAGCATGAGAACGCCGTCGACCTCATCCAGAACCTCGTTTATCTGGTCGCGGATTCCTTTTGTTATAGCGTCAGTTTCGTCCTCGTCGATGTGAAAACCGCCGGTATCGATGATTGTAAAAGGTTTGTCGTCGTAAACTAAATCCTGATAGTTAAGATCTCTTGTAACGCCCGGCATATCGTCGACAATTGCCGAATTTTTGTTCAGAATTTTGTTGAACAGTGTCGATTTTCCGACATTCGGACGTCCTACAATCGCGATAAGCGGCTTTACGTTGTTTATCACTTTGCTCATTGTTTTTTGCTCCGTTTTTTTGGCTTGAAGGAGATCGTTATTTCAATGTTTTCAAGCGTTTCAGCAAGTAGTTTGGCTTTATCCGTTTTGTTGATCTGCTCTCTTATTTCCTTGCGTATCTGTTCGGAAACGGCATTAGTTATTTCGTTTTTGAGTTTGCTTCCCTGTTGAAGAAGCTGGTTCGATATTTCGGCAGCCAGCTGCTTTGTGAAAGTTAGGTCGAAATTTTTGTTCACAGCCTCGATGATTTCGTTCGAAAACGGCACTTTTTCAAGGAATTTGTCAACGATTTTTCCAGCCATAATCTTCTCCTTCTATTTTAAAGGGACACAATTTTTCTATTTTCTGACCCGTGAATCTTTCCTGCTCCGTCTCGAGAATGTTGTCCATGCGCAGTCTTTCATTTGCGAAACATCCGGCACTTCCTATTATTTCAAGTGTCGGAAATATCACGAAAAGCCTGTTTTCAGCCTCTTTGTGCGGAATTGTGAGGTCGGGCGATTCAAAACTTCCTTTTTCCCAGAAAATTATGTCGAGATCGATGTTGCGCGGCCCTTTTTCTATGGTTTTGACACGCCCCATCTCGTGTTCGATTTCCTTCAGTTTTATGAGAAGCTGCTGCGGTTCAAAGTTTGTTTCGACCAGAAGAGAAAGATTGAGAAAGTCATTCTGATAAACATAGTCGACGGGGGAGGTGGCGTATACGCTAGAGCAGTCATCAATAAAAACCGATTTTTCCTCGAGTCTGCGGATAGCCTCTTTCAGATTTTCAAATGTGTCGCCTGTGTTTGTGCCCAGTGAAAGGATATATTTCATCTCAGTTTTTCGTTATTTTCCGATGTAAAGGTTGTCGATAAGCCTTGTTGTGCCGACATAAACCGCGGTGAAAATACGTGAATCGTCAGAAAGATTTTCGCTTCTTTTGAGGTCTTTTGTGCTACGGATTTCGAAGTAGTCGATTTTAGATCCCGGGACAAGTTCCGAAATCATTTTTTTAGCCTCATTTTCAAGTGATTCGACAGAAACAGTCTTATTTTCTTTGCGGTATGTATCAGCTTTTTCTTTAATAATATTCATAACTTTATAAATATTCGGTGCGACGGCAAGTTCACTTTCCGAGAGGTAGCGGTTTCTTGAACTTTTAGCCAGTCCGCTTGCTTCTCTGACAGTCGGAACTCCCACGATTTCAAGCGGGAAGTGAAGGTCGGAAACCATTTTGCGGATAACTGTGAGCTGCTGATAGTCCTTTTCACCGAAAAACGCGACATCAGGCTGAGCGATATTGAAGAGAATCGAGACAATCTGCGCCACGCCGTTGAAGTGGATCGGTCTGCTTTTTCCGCAGAGGATTGAGGTAAGTTCTTTATCGACATTCAGCGTCACAAGCGGTTTTTCAGTGCCGTAAATAGTCTGGTTCGTAGGGAGGAAAACGTAGCTTGCACCAGCTTCCTCGCACTTTTTGAGGTCTTCTTCGACTGTTCTCGGATACTTTTCGTAGTCTTCGTTCGGACCAAACTGGGTCGGATTGACAAAAATCGAAACGATTGTTTCTCCGCATTTTTCAACACTGTGTTTGATGAGTGAAAGGTGTCCTTCGTGCAGCGCACCCATCGTCGGAACAAGGCCTAAAGTCGATTTGCACTGCTTTCTCGCTTCTCTGACTTCACTTATTTCACGTAAAACTTTCATAATGAACTCCAATAGTTGATAAAAAACACACGCTTATACCAAAAAGAATCAAGGTTTTAAAGTTTTTTAGTGTTTACGCAATCACAAAACCGAGTTCTGCTGTGCAGACGGTTTCACCTTTGATTTCGGCTTTTGCAAAGCCTTTGCCGATATTGTGCCGGAACGAAATCAGCTCGACAGAAAGCTCCAAAGTGTCGCCGGGAACGACTTTTCTGCGGAATTTCGCGTTGTTGATTGAGGTAAAATAGACTTTTTTGCCGCGGTATTTCCCGATGCTGAGAATAAGAAAAGCCCCGAGCTGAGCCATTGATTCGATGATGAGAACTCCCGGCATTACAGGCTCGTCAGGGAAGTGTCCGCGGAAAAAATCTTCGTTTCCGGTCAGTGTTTTAGTGCCTTTTGCCGATTTTTCAGGTTCAACTATTTCTGCAAAGTCGATCATTAAAAAAGGAGCTCTGTGCGGAATGATTTTTATGATTTCTTCTTTGTTGAGCATTATTTTTTGAGCAGCATCGTTATGTAGGCAAGATCTTTTTCTTCGGCGATATCAAGAGCGGTTTTGCCGTCTTTTCCCGCGATGTATTTGTCGGCTCCTTTTTCGAGAAGGTCTTTGACGACATCCCCGAGTCCCATTTGGACTGCATAGATTAGTGCGGTTTTTCCTGCATCGTCAGTGAGGTTGAAATCCTGACGGAATTTAGCTATCGAGCGGATGAAACGCCTGTCTTTCGTGAAAATCGCGATCATGAGAGCCGTTCTTCCTTTAGCGTATTTGAAGTTGAAGTCGCCCAAAGCGCCGTTTTTAAGGAGCTCTTCAGCTAATTTTATCTTGTTCGAAGCGAGGCAGTACATAAGAATTGTGTAACCTTTGCTGTTTTTGAAGTTTACGTCGGCGTTGTTTTCGAGCAGGAGTTTGAGCATCGCCTTGTCGTTGTTTCTTATTGCTACGAAAAGAGGAGGCTCGCCCTGATCGTTCTTGAGGTTGGGGTCAATTCCTTTTTTGAGAAGCGCACGGGCTTTTGCAACGTTTCCCGTCTCGACTGCGATTATAAAATCGTGAGGCTGGGTTTCGTAAGCTCCCAGCATTTTGATTATCTGTTTGTTTCTGCCTGACATTGCGTAGTTCAGCGCGTTCATTCCTTTGCTGTCGGCATCGAGCGGGTTGGCTTTTGCTTTCAAAGCCTTGTTGACGAGTTCGAGATTGCCGGCTTCGGCAGCGTACATGAGAATGTTCTTGCCAGTATTGTCTTTCGAGAGAAGTGATGCTCTTGATTTCAACAGAAGGTTTATTACCTTTTTGTTTTTCGACGAAATTGCATGCATGAGTGCCGTTTTTCCATCTGGTCCGGCAATGTTGATTTTTACCCCTTTTCTCAAAAAGACATCAATCATGTAGATGTTACCGCCGCTTACTGCGGTGATGAAATAAGGCCAGCCGTCATCGTCTACGCCGTTTACATCGGCACCGGCTTTCACGGCATTGCGTGCCTTTTCGACATTCATTGCCTGGACAGCGAAAAACAGCTTGTTGTTGGCCTGTTGGTCGGCAAAAAGAGCCTGTCCGAAAACAAAAAGGATAAAAAATAAGAGAAAAAATCTTTTCACAGCAAGACCCCGCAAGAACATTCAAAACAGCAACGAGCGAGTATATGAAAAACTGGAATTCACGCAAATTTTCGTAGAAAAAGAAATGAAAATGAATAATATTGTTTTGTTCTTTGTTTTTGGAGGCTCACATGTGCAAAAAGCTGTCTTTTATTCTGGTTCTGATGTCTGCGGTTTTTATGTTTTCGGGATGCGGAAACGGTTCGTGCACTGTCACGAAATCTTACGGCACGAACTCATTCACTAAAGATGCCGCGAACACCTGCGTGAAAAAGCTGGCAGGAGCTACCTGTTACGAAAATTCAAGTAAGGAAGATATCGCAAATATAGTTGCCGGATTGCAGAAATACGAGTTAGTCTTTAACAAAAAAAAGTGCTACGATTTCTACGAAAAAGATGAATCTGACAATTACAAACGCGTTGAATGCCCTGATATTATTCCGGAAAAGATCAAAATTTCGCAACTTTCAGGATGCAATATATATTACGACGGCGACAATGAACATACCGATTGCATAACCCCCTGTCCTGATATCTATTTTTCGACCGATAACGATCTCTTCAAAACCGTAGCTTATAAAGACGATTGGGGAGATCTGGCGTGGTTCTCGCAAAGTGCTGACGGCAAAGCGAGTTTTTCGAGTTCCCTCGACTATCAAAAGGCACGACACACTATTTTCTCATGGCATGAAGCGGCAGAAGACGGCACGGAAATCAGAAAAAGCGTCAGAATCGATATGAAAATCATCGATTCGGCTACTGTCGAATCAGAGGAAAACAAGGTTCTTGCACAGTGCGAAGACAATGAAGGGAGAATATATCATGAAGGAGATCTGATTTCTGATAAATGCGGAGCACTGATCTGTTCAGAAAACGGCTGGGATACATATTACAACACTGAATGCTACGTATCATGCGATCCGAACGGCGGAGTTGTTGAAATAAGGTATTGGACTTGTCCCGACGGCAGTGACCTTGAATGGTGTTTCTGTGAAGAAGACGAAGAATACGGCTCAAAATTGCGCTGCGTCAAAAGGATCGACCTTCAGTGTCCGGAAGAATAATTCGAACATCTTTTAAAATTCGTGGGATAATCCAAAGTCGCGTTATGGATTATCCCATGTTTTTGAGTGATGACAACAAATAAATTTTTCTTTTCTCATAACCTTGCAATTTCAATTTTGATAGGTATTTTGCGCGCGTTAAGATGTTTTTTAGGAACTGAATTTCTTATAGGAGAAAGTTATGAGCAGAAAAATCAATCACATCGGTATCGCAGTCAACAGCATTGACGCGTTCGTAAAAATTTACCGCGATGTTCTCGGCCTTGAGTATGCAGGCGAGGAAATCGTCGAGGATCAGAAAGTAAAAGTCGCTTTTTTCAACATCGGTGAGAGCAGGATCGAGCTTCTTGAGCCGACTTCCCCCGAAAGTTCGGTTGCGAAATTCCTTGAGAAGAAAGGCGAAGGTCTCCATCACCTTGCAGTCAGCAGCGACAATGTAGAAGCTGATATCGCGCAGACCAAGGAAAAAGGGCTCAGAATGATAGACGAAGTTCCGCGCGGCGGCGCTCACCACACCAAAATAGCTTTCGTTCATCCGAAAGAGACGAAAGTTCTTATTGAATTCACAGAAGAAACTCATCATTAGTTCATAGATTGTGATTTTTAGGAGGAAAGAATGGCAACAATCGAAGAAAAACTGGCTGCTCTCAGAGCCAAAAAAGAGAAGGGAAAGCTTGGCGGCGGCGAAAAGAGGATCGAAGCTCAGCATGCGAAAGGCAAGCTTACGGCACGCGAAAGGATCGCAAAACTTCTTGACGGCGGCAGCTTCGAGGAGATCGACGCTCTCCGCTGCGCAAACGGCGCAAATGCTGCTATCGGCGACGGCGTAGTTACCGGTTACGGCACGATCGACGGAAGAAAAGTTTTCGTTTTCGCACAGGATTTTACAGTTGCAGGCGGCTCGCTCGGCAAAATCGTCGGCGAAAAGATCTGCAAAGTTCTCGACCTTGCAATGAAAGTCGGAGCTCCTGTTGTCGGTCTCAACGATTCCGGCGGCGCAAACATTCCCGAAGGCGTTCATGCCCTTGACGGTTACGGCGAGATCTTCAAGAGAAACACCCTTGCAAGCGGCGTCATCCCGCAGATCTCCGCTGTTTACGGTCCGTGCGCAGGC
>DBYV01000004.1:0-3083 GCA_002310995.1 bacterium UBP6_UBA1177
AGTGTGTTCCGGATTAAGCATCTTAATCTGCTTTTTCGTGATTTCTGCGAATTTAATACTCACTGCTCAGCAGAAAATCTGAAATGTGCATTGTGCGGATTCCTTCGCTGTTTCCTTTGGCGAAATCATCCATTCTGACTACATATTTCGGATAGTTGTCTTTGATTTTATGCAGGTTTTCGTATTCTCGGGTTTCGGTTTTGGCGGTGTTTATTTCGCGGCAGACCTGAATGTAAAGTTTCTCGTTCTGTCTGATGGCAACGAAATCGATTTCAAAAGAATCCATTTTTCCGACATAAACGGAATAACCGCGAGATAAAAGCTCGATATAAATGATGTTTTCCATCATAGCAGAAACCGTGTCAGAATTGTATCCGAGCACGGAATAACGCAGCGAAGTGTCGGCTAAATAGAATTTTTCCTGCGTTTTAAGGAACTCTTTTCCTTTTATGTCATAGCGCTGGCATCGGTGCAGAATATAGGCTTTTTCAAGCTTTTCCAGATAGCTGTAAACGGTTTCGGGATCCATGGTTCGGTTCTGTTTTTTCATATATTTTGAAAGCGTCATCCCAGAAAAGATCCGTCCCGCGTTGTCAAAAGCGTATTTAACAACCCTTTCAAGCTGGTCGACTTTGCGGATTTCGTTTCTTTTCACAATGTCTGTGAAAATAGTGGAATTGTAAATATCGCGGACAATCGTGTAAGCCTCATCCTCCGAATAATTGCGCAGATGTATCGCCGGAAAGCCGCCGAAACGCATGAAACGGGCGAATTCCTCTTTCAAAGTCCCTTTTTCGGTGTATGCTTCCCTAAAATCGAGATATTCAGAAAAAGTAAGTGGAAAAATGCGGAAAGAGATGTATCTTCCCGTCAGATAAGTCGAGATTTCGCCAGACATCATCCTCGAATTCGAGCCAGTGACATAAATATCGGTGTCAAAACCGCTCATCAGAGAGTTTACAGTCTTTTCCCACGATTCAACTTCCTGAATTTCATCAAGAAAAATGTATGTTTTTCCGTTTTTGCAGAGGTGAGCCTTGATTTCGTTGAAGAGTTCAATATTTGTCATGTTCTCGTATTCAAGCGAATCAAGCCTGTAAAAAAGAATCTGCTCGGCTTTGATCCCGCGTTCAGTCAGAGCCTCGCGAAGCATCTGCATGATTGTCGATTTGCCGCAACGCCGGATGCCGGTAAAAATCTTCACAAACGGCGTGTCCACAAACGGAAGTATTTTTTCCATATATTTTTTTCTGTAGATCATTCTCCACCTCCGTTGCAATTTCTAATAAAAAAGATTTTTTTGTCAACTTTATCGGATTATAACCCTATAAACTTGCAATTTTCAACTAGTTTATTGGATCATAATACAATAAACTAGTTTTTTTAAATCCTTGCCTTTTTCTCAAATTTCCCTAGAATTATTCGATTTTTTGCTGTTTAGGAGGTTCAAATGAAAAAACTTCTTTTTCTCGGTGTGATTTTCGCAATGATTCTGTTCGCAGGCTGCGGAAGCTCGAAAAACGAAGATAAAACCGATTCTGGCGAAGCTGCAAGCGACTCTGATGCCGATACGGTTGATACTGAAATGCCGGACACAACACCTGAAAATCCCGATTCCGGGAATCCAACACCGGCAACGGACAATGATTCGGTTGATTCCCAGCCTGACGACGATCCTGATGAACCTTCATCAGGCGGCGGCTCATGCAATGGTAAAAAATCTTACGGATCGACTTCATTCACGAGGGATGAAAGCTCGGTTTTTGACGACTGCGTCAGAGAATCAGGATTTTCTAACAGCTACTGCTATTTCAATCCGGATGAACTTCTGCCAAAACTGCAGGAAACAACAATAGTTTTCAAAAAAAAGTGTAAAGAAAAAAATGAATCGGTTCCGTGTCCGGATTTCATCCCTGATTCGATAACTCTTTCCCAGATTTCAGGCTGCGATATTTATTATGTTTACGGCGATGTCGACTGTTATGCAGAGTGTCCGGATTTTTATTTTCCAACTGACAACGAAATTTTTAAAACCGTCTCTTTTCACCCGTACGAAGGATACATTTCCTCTTCTGTTTCAGATCTCGACTATGCTGAAATCTATTCTTACAATGCGGAAAAAGGGCTTTCTTTTTCTATAGACACCGGTGAAAATACCGCCGCATTCAAAACTGCGGATTCTTTAATAACTGTTCAGTTTCAAATCTTAGTCGACGGTGTAGTGGAAATAGACGGATTACAGCATGGGTGCGAAGACAGCTCAGGCAGAAAATACAACGGAGGCGACAAGATTTCCAGTGAATGCAGGGCTGCATCCTGTTCAGACGGTGAATGGGTTGAAGACGAGGTGAGCTGTTACGGTTGCTGGGAAAAAGAAACAGGCGACATAATGAAGTGGCTCTGTGCAGACGGAATCACTGAAATTGACTGGTGTCTGTGCGTTGAAGACGAAGAATACGGCTCTAAATGGAGTTGCATCAAAAGGGCTGATCTCAACTGCCCAGAGAAATAAAATTATCACTCCGCAAACAGCGTTTCGACTGAATTTCCCGTTTAAAATTTGACTTTCCGGAATTTCTGAGTATGCTATCGCGGTTTTTTGGTTTGGGTCATTTATTTATGGAGATTTGTTATGAAAAGAACATATCAGCCGAGCAAAATTTCGAGAAAGAGAACTCACGGCTTCAGAAAAAGAATGAGAACAGCTGACGGCAGAAACGTCATCAAAGCACGCAGAAAAAAAGGCAGAAAGCTTCTTTCAGTTGCTATATTTGAAAAGTAGTCGGCGAAAATCTTTTGGTTTTTTCTTTTTCCAAACAGGATAAAATCAGAAAAGGTCATGATTATTTCCGGTTGAAAACTTCCGGAAATGTTTTTAAGACCAGGCTGCTTGTCTTCAACTTCATGGAATCGGACAGAATGAGACTCGGTCTTATCGTCACGAAAAAAGTCGGTGATTCCGTCACGAGAAACAGAACAAAAAGGTGGATTCGCGAGGTTTTCAGGCTCAACCGCGCCGCGTTCAAAAAACCGCTCGATTTAGTGATAATTCCGAGAAAAAGCGAGTTCACTTTCGAGGATAT
>DBYV01000004.1:3096-4656 GCA_002310995.1 bacterium UBP6_UBA1177
AAGCGCGATTTCCTCTATTTTGCGGAGAAATTCAATGGCAAAGTTTCTGATATTTCTCGTCAGTCTTTATAAAAAATTCCTTTCGCCCTATTTCGGCGGGCAGTGCCGTTTCTATCCGACCTGCTCGACCTACATGATCCAGGCAATCGAGAAATACGGCGCTTTCAAAGGCACCGCAATGGGAATATGGCGTATCCTGCGCTGCAATCCGTTCAACAAAAACTGTGGTTACGACCCTGTAAAATAGGAGTTTGACATGAACAAAAACTTCATAATCGCAATGGTTCTTTCTGTAGCGGTAATGTTCATCTGGAGCGAGTTTTTCGCCCCGAAACCAGATCCTGAAGCTATAAAAAAGCAACAGCAGGAACAGGCTGAGCAGGCTGAAAAAGCAGCTGACGGTGCGCCTAAAAACATAATCGTCACCGAAAAACCGGCTGCAAACGCAAATGTCACGACAGCACAGCTTACGGCAGACAAAACAAACCCCGAAAAAACGGGAAGCATTGCGAACGAAGCGCTTGAGCTTACCTTCTCGACTTTGGGTGGAAAAGTCACTAAATCGCTCATCACCGAAGAGAGATACAAGTCAAAGGAAGTCGATCTTTCAATCGGTCTTGCCCAGGGTGCCTATTTTCCGGCGATGAGCTCCGTTTTCGGAGAAGAACCCGCTTACGAGCTCGCTGCAAAAAGCGCCGATTCCGCAACTTTTATCTATGAAAATCAAGGTGTTACCGAGCAGAAAACAATAACTTTGAAGGACAATTTCAATATCACTGTTGCAAAAACGATAATCAACAACGGCGAAAACGCTGTTGAATGGACTCCTGCGGTTTCGTTCGATTCGCAGTTCGAAAACTCAGACATTCTTTCTTCCTACAACAAAAAATTCAAAATCGTCGCCCAGAATGCTGACGGAAAGTTCGATGAACTCGAAGACAGCGGCGACATCAAGGACTTTTTCGAAGCAGGAGATTCGGTAAACTGGATCGGCGTGAACTACGGCTACTTCATTTTCGCGGTGATCTCGCCTGAAAACAGGCTTCACGCTGCGGCTGAGATCGATTCCAAGAAAAACCTTTCGCGCTTCACCGCAACGGCAGAAAAAATCATCGTCAATCCGGGTGAAAGCGTAACAAAAGAGTTTTCGCTTTACTACGGCACGAAAGAGCGCGAACTGCTGAAACAGAAAGAACTCGGCCTTGAAAAAACGATAACTTTCGGCTGGACTTCGTTCCTCGCAGAGCCGCTTCTTCTCGCCCTCAACTTCTTCTACGGCTTCCTCGGGAACTACGGTCTTGCGATAATCCTCCTCACGATCGTCGTAAAACTTCTGCTCTGGCCGCTTTCGAACGCAAGCTACAAGTCGATGAACAAAATGAAGGCGCTTCAGCCCAAGATCAAAGAGCTGCAGGAAAAATACAAGGACGACAAGGAGACGCTGAACAAAGAAACGATGCTTCTCTACCAGAAAGAGAACATCAATCCGCTCGGCGGCTGCCTTCCGATGTTCATCCAGATGCCGGTTTACATCGCGCTTTACTACATGATCCAGAACGC
>DBYV01000004.1:4719-12325 GCA_002310995.1 bacterium UBP6_UBA1177
CCGATCTCACTCGGTGTCATGATGCTTCTCCAGACAAAGTTCACGCCGCAGACCGGCGACAACAAACAGGCAAAAATCATGATGTACACAATGCCGATAGTTTTCACCTGGATTTCGCTCATGCTTCCGAGCGGAATGACACTTTACTGGTTCGTCAACACGCTTCTTGGCATCGCGCAGCAGTTCTACGTCAATAAAAAATACAAAAACGCTTAAATAGTTTTTTGAAATTTTTGGAAAAACAAGTATAATACAGCGTTTTTTTAGCTATTTTTTGAGGTGATACCATGAAAAAATTCAGTTTTATCTGCATCATTATGGCACTTTTCGTTTTCACTGCATGCGGCGGAAGCTCGAAAAACGAAAACAAAAACGAAAATCCCGATTCAACCGACACCGTGAGCGACGATGACGGTGATGCAGCGGACACAGAACCTGACACTACGGACGCGGACACCACACCGGAACCGGCAGACGATTCCGACACCGATTCAGAAAAAACATCTGAATGCACAGGAATATCCTTTGACTGGAACGAACTGAAAAAATATTACTCCAACTATTTTGTTATCGGCGAAGATCCGAGTCTCAGATTGGAATTTCAGCAAAACGCGCAGGGAACCGTATCAGCCGGCGAATATGATCTTGGCAAAGGTTTCAACAAAAATTACAAAACCTGTTCGGAATGTCTCCTGGTATACGAGAATATTACTGAAGTCGCTACAAAAAAGCTGGATTATGAAAAAACTTTTTTCCAGGAAAGCGGGACTTTGAAGGTCGATTCCGTTGACGAATCCGGCAATATCAGGGGTTCTATTGAAGCCAAACTTATCCAGGTAACAATTGACTATGACAACAAATACACTTCGACTCCGGTCGAGGGCGGCGAGTGCCTTGAGATCGAAACAGCCTATTTCAACACTGGATCATGCGCCCCCGACTGTGACGGGAAGATCTGCGGAGACGACGGATGCGGCGGAGAATGCGGCAAAGGCTGCGGGGAGCTTGCATGCAATGCGGAACAGAATGCTTGCGTCCCGTATGAATGCGAACCGCTTGAGTTCGAAGATGAGGTCAGAATTATGCAGCAGTCAGCGTTTTATTACTATGTCACTTACGCTGCCGGAAATGCGGCGGGAAACACATCTCTCCGTGATCAGCTTATAATCGGTTTCAACGAATTGACAGAGCTTCAGACCGGAACAGTCACTCTCTCGCTTGGTATAACTGGTTGCGCATACTGCATGAGTTTCGCGGAAGACATGGATTCCAACGGTCATCAGAACAAAACCTATTCTCAGGAGAGCGGTGAACTTGTTTTCGAGGAGGTAAACGAGGGAACAATGGAATCGCGCGGACACGGACATTTCAGACTTGTGGAATACAACGACAATAAGGTTCCGCAACCAGGCGGGAAATGCTACGAAGTCTCCAATTTCAAATGGAACACTATGAATCACGACAACTAATACATTCTAAGCCTCTCCAGTGTGGCGAGAACTCCATGTTTTGTAAAAATCCTTTACATTTTATTTTTTTAATTCAGAAAACTTAAAGCTTTTTGCCTTTTTTAAGATTTTTTCCCGATTTAAACCGCTTTTTTACGAGTGGCACAACTTTTGCTTTATCTCACAGCCTTTTGTTTTTTTAAGTGCGATTAGTAACCTTATATTTTTTTGGAGGAATTCAAATGACAGCTCGTGAAATTAAACCTGCTGACGGCAAAATGTTGGTTTTCTTTGTTGGTATGGGTGCAATCACATCCACAGTTCTCACCGGTATCTTCAACATCAGAAAAGGACTTCACAAACCGATCGGCTCGCTCACTCAGATGGGACACATCAGACTTGGCAAAAGAACGGAAAACCGCTCTCCGCTCATTAAGGAATTTGTTCCGCTTGCAGACATCAACGACCTTGAATTCGCAGGCTGGGATATTTTCACAGACAATATGTACGAATCGGCTAAACACGCTGCAGTAGTACGCTCGGAAGACCTTGAACCGGTCAGAGACGAAATGCTCGCAATCAAACCGATGAAGGCTGTTTTCAACCACGAATGGGTTAAAAAACTTGACGGCCCGAACGTAAAAACCGGCAAAAACTACATGGATCTCGCTCATCAGCTTATGGACGACATCAAAAACACGATGAAGGAAAAAGGCTGCTCGAGAGCTGTTATGGTCTGGAACGCTTCAACCGAAGCTTACCACAAACCGTGCGAAATCCACAATACGCTCGCTGACTTCGAAAAGGCTATGGAAGACGGTTTCCATCCTGAAGTTGCTCCGAGCCAGGTTTACGCATACGCTGCACTCAGCATGGGCCTTCCCTACATCAACGGTTCGCCGAACTGCACAGTTGACAACAGAGCGATCCAGGAACTTGCAAACAAGATGAAGATGCCTATCGCAGGAAAAGACTGGAAAACCGGCCAGACCCTGATGAAAACGATAATCGGACCCGGACTCAAACTCAGAATGCTCGGTCTCAACGGCTGGTTCTCGACCAACATCCTCGGAAACCGTGACGGCGAAGTTCTTGACGATCCGGCTAACTTCAAGAGCAAAGAGGTTTCGAAGCTTTCCGTTCTCGACACCATCCTTGACGCTAAAAACTATCCGGAACTTTACGGCAACTACTACCACAAAGTAAGAATCAACTACTATCCGCCGAGAGGAGACGACAAGGAAGCATGGGACAACATCGACATTTTCGGATGGCTCAACATGCCGATGCAGATCAAAGTAAACTTCCTCTGCCGTGACTCCATACTTGCAGCTCCGGTCGTTCTCGACACACTTCTCTTCATCGACCTTGCAAGAAGAGCAGGAATGTACGGAATTCAGGAATGGATGAGCTTCTACTTCAAGTCTCCGATGGTTGCTGAAGGATTGTATCCGGAACACGATGTTTTCATCCAGCACACCAAACTCAAAAACACTCTCAGATACATGATGGGCGAAGAGCTTATCACGCATCTTGGCAACGAATATTACGACTACGCTAAAGAAGACTAGTTATTAAGTCGAGTATTTTTCAGACGGGGGCTTAGGCTCCCGTTTTTTTTGCAGTTTTTTCAAAAAAGATACAAAAAAAAACTCTTGCATTATTTTTATTTCATATTATAATGTTTCGGTTTTTTTAAAGCTGGCAGAAATTTACGGTTTTATATTTAATGTTTTGATGGAGAAAATGATGAAAAAAGCATGTTTTATTTTTGCACTTTTCACAGCAATGTTCTTTGTAATCGCTTGCGGCAGCGACAAATCCCTCTATCCGGAAGATACAACTGACACAGAGGCTGTTGACACAGAAACTGAAAATCCAGACGATGCAACCGACACTGACAAAACTGACAGTGATGCAACTGATTCCGATGCGACCGATACCGACAAAACGGACAGTGACGCAACTGATTCCGATGCGACTGATACCGACAAAACGGACAGCGACGCAACTGATTCCGATGTGACTGACACCACTGACACAACCGACACAGCTGACACAAGTGATACTGGCGATACCGGTGACACTGGTGATACTGGTGATACTGGTGATACTGGCGATACCGGTGACACTGGCGATACTGGCGATACTGGCGACACCTGTGACACTGGCGATACCTGTGACACTGACGATACCGGCGTGGAAACAACGCCATGCGACCCGAATCCGTGCCTTAACGATGACCACTCCGATGGTGTATGCACTATCGAAGAAGGTAACTCTTATTCCTGCGGTTGCAAAAACGATATTCTGGGCAACGACTATATGTGGTACGAGGATAAATGCCATATGGTCGTAACTCCGAATGAATGCCGCATGTTTGCAGAAACAGTTGCCGATATAATCGGTGGAGTTCCTGATTGGGTTACAGATGTTGTAGAGTGGGTCTGCCACTGCTTCACGGAAAGTGAATGTGTAATCACTTGGGAATGGTAATTCAACCTTTGCTCCTTTAATTTTCTGAAAACTCCTTGACATAAAATAATTCTTAGCCGGAACTGAATTCTTCTGGAGGCAACCATGGAAACAGAAGAAAAAAAATACTCACAGGGAGAAGAATTTCTCAACGCTTTCAGCCACGCTTTCGGCGCACTTTTTGCGATTTATGCAATGGTTATGCTGGCCTTTAAATCAAGCACATCAATGCAGAGTGCGACAACTGCAATTTACAGCGCGATGCTTTTTATTTCGTTTGAGTCCTCGACATGTTATCATGCGATGACCAATGAAACCGCAAAAAAGGTCTTCAGACGCATTGATCACAGCGCAATTTATCTTCTGATTGCAGGAACTTATACACCGATGCTGATGCTTGTACTCGAAATTCCATACTCCATCATTTTTCTCGTGATGATCTGGTATCTGGCACTTACCGGTGTCGTTTTTTCATGCCTCACTCTAAAATTCAAAAGACTTTCAACAGGACTTTATGTACTCATGGGCTGGCTTTCGGTTTTTCTGCTTTACATTCTGTGGTCAAAAGGATTAAAAACCACAATGCTTTATCTGGTACTCGGCGGTGTTGTCTACACGGCTGGAAGCTATTTTTATCTCTCAAAACGAAAATATTTCCACGGAATCTGGCACTTTTTCGTTCTGTTCGGCGCAATTCTGCACTACATGGCAATAATATCGCTGCTGTAAGCTTCAAATTTTCCCTCTTGAAACCAACTCAAATCCTTGATTTTTCGGCAATTATTTGTATAAAAACCGAGTTTTGCCGCAGGAGGCGTTTATGAGCAGAAAACTTCAGACATTGGAAGAACAGTACAATTCGCAACCGACACTGCCGAATTTAATTGAATATCTTGAAGAGTGCAAGCGCGAATCAGAGTGGGAAACTATAATCAAAGTTACCGACATAAGAAGCGGCTCAGAAACACCTGAAGTCCACTTCTATCGTGGTATCGCGCTTATAAACCTCGGCAAAAAAAAAGAAGGGGTAAAAGAGCTCCGCGCCGTCATTGCGGCAAATCCAAACCACTTTGCGGCAAAAAGGGAACTTGAAAAATACGCCGATGACGAAGAAGTGGAAACTTCCGACACAAAGGCAAACAAGGCTGTGCGTGATATCGTCATCGTAAAACCTACGCTCGAAACAAACGAGCACTACAACAAGCTGAAACTGCGAAATTTTTTTCTGGTCGTCATTTTCATTGCCGGAATAATCACTGCTCTCTACTTCGCCTTGAAGGAAAATCCGGCGAAAAAGTATGAAGAGATGCTGGAAGATCCGCTTGCAAGCTTCACTTCGCTATCTTTCGCCGACTATGCAGCATCAGTACGTGAACTCAAGCTTGCAGACATTCGCGAAGGAATGGGAGACAACATAAAAAAGGCGATTTTATGGGAATACACGCTTGCAATACTCGATTTTCATATCACCCCCGACTTTGAAGACAGCGACATTCCGCAGTTCAGGATCTATTCGACACTCGTCTCGGATAAGGGAAAAGAACTCTCGCAGCTTGTAGATTCAATAGAAGGAAGAGTCTCACCGGTAGGAACTGAATTCTTTCACAAACTTGATTTTGAATTTCCGGCTTCGAAGCAGAAAATCACTTCTTTGGAACTGAACATCCCGAAAGATATAACGAAATCCAACCTCAGAATGAGCTTTTACACCGCGCTCATGCTTTTCAGGCAGGATAAATTTCAGGCAGCAGAAGAACTTAACGGCAGAATACTCGAAGCATTTCCTCACTATGAACTTTCGCAGAAACTTAAGATTATGATAAGCTCGAAAGCCTCTATCGAAGCGGATAAAGAACCAGAAAACGCTGTCCATGATCTTGCAATTCTGGATAACTGGAAAAATCTGAGTCAGGAAAGATACTTTTTCGGTGAGGCGAAAATTCTTCTCGGCAAGGCTATTAAAGATGAAAAAGTCATTAGCGACGGATTTTATTCGGTTTGTCCCGGAAGAACTTTCTGCAGCAGCATTACACGGGATTTTATCAAAACCAATCCGAACGAAGCCTACCGTATGGCGCTTTACATGAAAGAAAAAAAGGACACTGCCCGTGACGGCGAAGATATAAAGCTTGTTCTCGAAGCCAGTCTTGCAAACAACGACTACAGCAACTGCTACTTCGCATACCATGAGCTTCAGCAGTTCTTCCCCGACAGCGTTGACAATAACATTTTTGCGGCAGGCGCACTCTGTAGCGAGAAAAACGGCTACTTCGAAGAGGCCGTTGCAGCGTATGAAAAGATAAACGAAAAACGTCAGGATACCGATATAACCGCGAAAATCCTGAGTATGAAATACCGTCTCACTAAAGAAGAACTTTACCTCAACCAGCTCAAAAGTCTTGTTGACAAAAATCCTGAAAATTTAGGAATGCTCTACGCGTTTTTCGATGTTCTTTCGCACAAAAACGATATTCCCGAGGTTATAAAACTGCTCGAAAAAATCTATTCGCTGGAAAAAGACGAGAACAAAATGACAGTAATTGATGAGTTTCTGAAATTCGGCGCGGTTTATCAGGCGGTAAAAACTCTGGAAAAGCTGAACACAAAGGAAGCTCGCGCAAAACTCAATGAAATATACAACCGATACATGCTTTTCGACAAGGCAGATTCTTACCTTGAACTTGGCAAAAACAATGATCCGCTCTGGATTTTCCTGCGTGAGCAGATAAAAATGAAGGAAGCGGGCGAACTTGAAA
Source organism: bacterium UBP6_UBA1177 (assembly GCA_002310995.1). Taxonomy (GTDB): domain Bacteria; phylum UBP6; class UBA1177; order UBA1177; family UBA1177; genus UBA1177. Next base: position 11,399 of record DBYV01000004.1, read on the forward strand.
TAGTATCGAAAGAAACCGACAAAATGATGGGAACTCTGCAGCGCTGCGAACCTGCGCTTCTTTACCTCAAGGCTGAAATTTATCGCAGTCAGGGTGACAAACAGCGCACTTTTGCGACAATCGACGCAATGATAGAATGCAACAGGTTTTATCTTCCGGCCCTCGCTTTTACTTCTGAAATCACCTACTACCAAGGCGATCTCACAAAGGCAAAAAACGGCCTCAACTACATTATTGAAAACGAGAAATTCCTTTCACCCGGCGAGCTTATCATGCACAATTACCTGATCCTTCTCAGCGCCGAAATTATGGTCAACGAAGGTCAGGAGAACAAAATCATCGCATATTTGCAGAAGAACCTCGACAAAAAGCGTCCGATGGGATCGCGCGAAGTCGAAATCATCACCGACATAACGGAAAAGCTCAAAGAGTCGAAGCAGAAAGTTCTAAGACAATTTTTGATGAAAAACTATAAATTTTCAGTTCCTTTTAACGCAAGATGATTGGAGGAATCATGCTTTACGAACACAAGAAAATAGAGCCGAAATGGCAAAAAAAGTGGAGAGAATCGGGAATTTTTGAATACAAAGGTGTGACTGATCCGCGTCCGAAATACTACATGCTCGAGATGTTCCCCTACCCGTCCGGCAGACTTCACATGGGACATGTCAGAAACTATTCGATAGGCGATGTCGTCGCAAGATACTACTTCAGAAAAGGGTTCAACGTCCTTCATCCGATAGGCTGGGACTCCTTTGGTCTTCCCGCTGAGAACGCAGCGATCGAAAACAAGATCCCGCCGGCAAAATGGACTTACGCGAACATCGACAACATGCGCGAACGCTTCCACCAGCTCGGTTTCAGCTACGACTGGAGCCGCGAAACCGCGACCTGCAGACCAGAATACTACCGCTGGGAACAGAAATT
>DBYV01000004.1:12412-14894 GCA_002310995.1 bacterium UBP6_UBA1177
TGCCAGGTCGAAAAACGCAAGATCGAGCAGTGGTATTTCAAAATCACCGACTATGCGCAGGAACTTCTCGACTGTCTTGACGAGCTCAAAGGCTGGCCCGACAACGTAAAAGAGATGCAGCGCAACTGGATCGGAAGAAGCGAAGGCACCTACATCGACTTCAAATTCGCTGACAGCGACGAAACCGCGACAGTCTTTACGACACGTCCCGACACGCTCATGGGTGTAACTTTCGTCAGTATGGCGGTCGAGCACGAATTCACGGCGAAATTTCTGGAAGACGCTCCCAACCGCGCCGAAATGCAGGCATTTATCGACGAAGTCAAGCGTCTGCACCTTGAAACACGCGATGAAAACTACGAAAAGAAAGGCTTCTTCACGGGCAAATATCTGATCCATCCGCTCACCGGCGAGAAAGTTCCGCTCTACTTCGCGAACTTCGTCCTTGCAGGCTACGGAACTGGAATCGTAATGGCGGTTCCGGCTCACGACCAGCGCGATTTCGACTTCGCAAAGAAGTACGGCCTTCCGGTAAAAATCGTTATCCAGCCTGAAGACAAAGCTCTTGAAGAACCGCTTGCAGAGGCTTACACCGAGCCCGGCGTCCTCGTCAACAGCGGCATTTTCGACGGTACAAAATCGACTGATGCCAAAAAGAAGATCAGCGATTATGTCATCAAGGAGGGAAAAGGAAGGATCGGCATCAACTACAGGCTCCGCGACTGGGGCATCAGCCGTCAGAGATACTGGGGAACGCCTATCCCGATGATAAACTGCCCGAAATGCGGCACGGTTCCCGAAAAGATCGAGAATCTTCCTGTCAGACTTCCCGAAAACGTCGAATTTACAGGCGTTACAAGCCCGCTCAAGGATATGCCTGAATTTTACGAAACGACTTGCCCCTGCTGCGGCGGCAAAGCGACACGCGAAACAGACACGATGGACACTTTCGTCGAAAGTTCGTGGTATCACATGAGATACTGCGATCCGAAGAGCTCGGACGTTCCCTTCTCACGCAAGGAAGTCGACCACGCGATGCCGGTTGACCAGTATATCGGCGGAGTAGAACACGCCGTAATGCACCTGCTCTACACCAGATTTTTCACAAAAATTCTGGCTGATTTAGGTTATGTCGGATTCCGCGAGCCGGTCAAAAACCTTCTTACGCAGGGAATGGTCTGCATGGAATCTTATTCCAATGATTCCGGCTATTTATATCCTGATGAAGTCTACAAGAAAGACGGCAAATATTTCACGATTTCAGACGATTCTCCGGTAAACGTCGGCAGAGTCGAAAAAATGAGCAAATCGAAGAAAAATGTCGTTGATCCGCTCGTTCTCATCGACAAATACGGCGCTGACACAGCTAGACTTTTCGTCCTCTTCGCTGCTCCGCCCGAGAAAGACCTCGAATGGTCAGAAGAAGGCGTCGAAGGGTGCAGCAGATTCCTAACAAGGATCTGGAACATCGTCACGGCAAACGAAGAGATCATCAGAAACTTCGCCGATCCCGAAAATGTTGAAGGCAACGGCAAGGAACTCTGGGCGAAAACCCACGAAACTATCAAAAAAGTCGGTGACGAAATCGAAAGATTCCACTTCAATACAGCAATCAGCGCGATCATGGAACTTGTCAACGCGGCATACAAACTTAAGCCCGAAACCGACATCGAAAAAGCGGTTCTCGCACAGGCTCTCCGCTCGATAATCCTCCTTCTCAACCCGTTTGCGCCGCACATCACCGAAGAACTTGCCGAAATCTGCGGCATGAAGGAAATCGCCGAAACACCGTTCCCGAAACTTGACGAAAAAGCGCTCGTCAAAGACGAGATCCTCGTCGTAGTCCAGGTAAACGGCAAACTCCGCGACAAAATGAACTTCCCCGCAAATGTCACCGCAGCCGAAGTCGAAGCCGCAGTCAGAGCTAAAGATTACTCCAAATTCCTCAAATCGGGCGAAATCAAGAAAGTCGTCTACATCCCGGGAAAACTCGTGAATGTGGTCGGGTAAAAACCGTTAACTGCCACCTGAAAATCGCCATTTTCGACACAATTAGACGTCTCAACTGACATTCTGCAAAACAGCAAAGATTTTCCCCCGTTTTTCCTTGCATTGAATATTTTTTCTACTATAAACAACTGATTTTTTGTTTTCTTATAAATTTAAGAGAGGGAACTATGAACAAGACTCCGTTATTTGAAAGACACGTAGCAATGGGCGCTACAATGGCTGAATTCGGCGGATGGGACATGCCGCTGTGGTATAAAACCGGTCAGACCGCCGAGCATAAGGCGACGCGTGAAAACTGCGGCCTTTTCGACATCTGCCACATGGGTGAATACATCATCACCGGAAAGGATTCCTTCGCTTTCTGGCAGAAAATGCTCACCAACGATGTAAGAGCGATCGAAGACGGTCAGGCTCAGTACAACTTCATGCTCAACGAGAAAGGCTGCGTAATCGACGACTGCATCGTTTACCG
>DBYV01000012.1:0-704 GCA_002310995.1 bacterium UBP6_UBA1177
ATCAAAATCATCCACGAGCCGAAACCGAAAGTTGCCTGCCAGAGAGCCGTAAAGGTCATCAAAGACGGTGAAGCTGAAATCCTTATGAAAGGTCTCGTTCCGACCGCTGATCTGCTCAGAGCAGTGCTTGACAAGGAAAACGGTCTCAGAAAAGGGAGCACTATCAGCCACATCGCATTTTTCGAAACTCCTTACTACCACAAACTCGTTGTCGTCACCGACGCAGCAATGAACATCGCGCCTGAGTTCAAAGAGAAAGTCGCTATCGTAAACAACGCGGTCGAAGCATGCCACAGAGTCGGCATCGAAAATCCGAAAGTCGCGGTTCTTGCAGCTGTTGAAGTTGTCAACGAGAAGATGGAACCGACAGTTCATGCCGCAATGCTCACGATGATGAACAGACGCGGACAGATTCCGGGCTGCATCGTAGACGGTCCTTTCGCAATCGACAACGCGATTTCGAAAGAAGCATGCACCCACAAGAAAATCGTTACAGAAGTCGGCGGAGACGCTGATGTTCTTATGTGCCCCGACATCGAAGCTGCGAACATCCTCTACAAATCGATGAACTTCCTTGGCGGAGCTCATTCGGCGGCTGTAATCATGGGAGCAAGCGTTCCGATAGTTCTTACAAGCAGAGCTGATTCCGAAGAATCGAAACTTTATTCAATCGCACTCGCTGCGGCAATGAAATAGGAGAAAAT
>DBYV01000012.1:724-66837 GCA_002310995.1 bacterium UBP6_UBA1177
AACCCCGGATCAACTTCCACAAAAGTGGCGGTTTATGAAGACACAAAAGAGATTTTGACTGTAAACATCAAACACGATGTAGAAGAACTGGCTGGTTTTACCTGTGTTTTCGATCAGTATGACTTCAGAAAAAATATCGTTCTCAAAAAACTCGAGGAAGAAGGAATCGATGTCGCATCATTAGACGTGATCGCAGGCAGAGGCGGTCTTCACAAACCTATTCTCGGCGGCGTTTACGAAATCAACCCGCTTATGATCGACGACATCAAGCACCCGAAAATCGGTGAGCACGTCTGCAACCTCGGCGCACCTATCGCTTACGAAATCGCGAAAGAGGCATCGAAACTGAGCGGAAAGGATGTCAAGGCTTACACTGTTGATACTTCGGTCGTCGATGAAATGGAACCTATCGCTAAATTCTCAGGAATGCCCGAAATCGAAAGACGCAGCATTTTCCACGCACTCAACCAGAAGGCTGTTGCAAGAAGATATGCCCGCGAAAGAGGCAAAAAATATGAGGATCTTAACTACATCGTAGCTCACATGGGCGGCGGAATCTCGATCGGCGCACATAGAAACGGCAGAGTCATCGACGTCAACAACGCGCTCAACGGCGAAGGTCCCTTTACTCCTGAAAGAAGCGGCGGCGTTCCGGTAGGACAGCTTGTAAATATGTGCTTCAGCGGCGAATACACGAAAGCTGAGATTATGAAAAAAATCAAAGGAAACGGCGGTCTCGTCGCTTACCTCGGCACGAACAGCGCATATGAAGTCGAGCAGCGCGTAAAAGCGGGCGACAAAGAAGCAGAGCTCGTTTACAAAGCAATGGCTTATCAGGTTGCAAAAGGAATCGGCGCTCTGGCTGCAGCTCTTGACGGCAAAGTTGATGTCATCATTCTCACCGGCGGAATCGCTTACGACAAAATGTTCGTCGGCTGGATCAAAGAGAAAATTTCCTTCATTGCCGATGTCGAAGTTTTCCCGGGCGAAGACGAAATGAAAGCTCTCGCTGAAGGCTGCTACTACGGAATCAAAGGAGAAATTCCGGTTCACGTCTATGAATAAAATCCAGGACTTAGTCCAAAGTTTCGAAGACCACATTTCAAAAATCAATTCAGAAAATCCGGAATTTTTTCAAGCAGTTGCTTTAATTGCACAAAGTTACGGATATCCTCTTTCAAACGCGGCGGTTTTTAACAAAAATCTGAAGAAAATCACAAATCTGAAATACATTCTTGTCGCCGATAATCCCGGAGTAACAGAGCAGCACGAAGAGTGCTATTTAGTCGGAAAAGCGGGGAAAACAGCACGGAATTTCTTCAAAAACAATTCTCTCGTCAGCGATTTTGACGAAGAAGTTGCCGTGCTCAACAAAACTTTCATCCACACAAAAAGCACTCTCGATTTAAAAAAATTCAAAAATTTCAAGAGTTTGCTTGAAGATTCCGAAAAATTCATGGCAAACCTGGCCGTTGATATGCTTGAAGCGACTGAAGCCGAACTCTGGATAACCGGATGCAGCGAACTTGGAGAAAAAAAGTTGTTTTCCGAATATCTGAAAACCCTGAAATCAAGATGCACCAAAAATCCCACTTTGAAAGAGAGAATTTTCTTTTATCCCCACTTCTCTTTCGGAAATTTCAGCAAAAATTTGAATTTGGTTCTTGCGAAAAACCACGGAATATCTATCGAAAACGCCTTAAAAGCGGCTTCACTGCAAATTTTTTAATGAGAAAAACAGCAAAGAGGAGAAACAAAAATTCCTTGCTTTTTTTCTTCTTTTCTCTAAAATTATTCGTTTTTTGCTAACTTTTATGAGGTAGAACAATGAAAAAAGTTTTTTTGATTTTTGCTTTTTGTTCACTTTTTGTATTCACAGGTTGTGGATCTAATGATACCGACAACCCAGACACGGCTGACACTTCCGACACGGTTGACACTGCTGACACATCCGATACTTCAGACACATCGGACACTTCAGACACATCAGATACTTCAGATACATCGGATACATCAAACACATCAGACACATCAGATACTTCGGACACAGCTGATACTTCAGATACTTCAGACACTTCGGATACTTCAGATACATCAGATACTTCAGATACATCGGATACTTCGGACACAGCTGATACTTCAGACACAGCCGATACTTCGGACTCATCAGATACTTCGGACACGGCTGACACTTCGGACACGGCTGACACTTCGGACACAGCCGACACTTCGGACACCGCTGACACCGCTGACACCTCTGACACATCAGATACAGGCATCGAATGCACAGGTATTTCACTTGATGCATCTACTTTCATGCCTTACTATGAAGGTACTTATATCGGATTTGTTACAGACGGCGTTCTCGGCGACGCATCTTTTGATGATCTTATAGAGATCGATTTCCGGAATGGAGTAGCCACAGGTTCTTATAATTCAACCAATTACGACTGCACCGCATGTACGATTGTTGCTCAGGACAACAACTCTGGCAGCGAGACCGAGACAATGTACTTCCAGAAAAACGGAACAATCGTTGTAAGCGAATATGATCCTGAAACCCTGGAAATGTCCGCAGAAATTTCGGTTGAACTCTCTGAAGTTACAATCGGAACGGACGGCTATCTCCACCTCAAAGAGAACGGAGCATGCATCACGATTGAAACCGGCATTGTAAAAGCTGAAGAATCTTCAGACCATGCAATCAAAACCTGCGCCGGCATTACAGAATGTAAGAAAGGATGTAACGACGAAGATGAGGCGTGTATAGAAAACTGCTTCAGCGACATCTCGGCAGTAGCAAGAACGCAGTACAACAACCTTTTCTCGACATGCAACAATGCACACAACTGCGAAGGCAACTACTACTGCCTGTGGGAAAACTGCGTCGAAGAGGAAGAAGTCTGCGGAATGAGGGGCGACACTGAAAATTACAATATTCCTTACGGCGAAGTAACCATCAACGGAACATTCACCTATCTCCATGCAGAAGGTGAGACCGAAATACTTTATTCTCATGCACTTGAAGCCGCTTTTGTTGAGGGAACATTCGGAAACAACAATACACCTGTCGTAGATTCTGAAGGTCAGCTTCTTTCTTATGCAAAGATCGCTCCTTTCAAAGATGTTCCTGAAGAAAAGAACATCACGCTTGTTCAGACCTACAAAAAAGAAGAAGGAAAGAGTTTCGGTCCGACTGTTCACATTGTAACAACTCTTCACGAGACGGGCACATACAAGCTCGGTCTCAGCGACTGGGAGGAAGAAGCAAGACTTTTCATCAGCAATACAGACAGCGAAGGCGAAAAAATCTGTGACCACGCTTTCGGTGTAGGCACGATCAATATCACCGCTATCAGCTGGACTCCCGGCGAAACAACGATTTCCGTCAACGGAACCGCAAAACTCTACAGCTACAAAGCAAGTCCTCACTACGGCGGCGACATCTCCGGCACCGAGTGGGTTGCATGCGAACCTAAAAATTAATCCTGAATCTTGCCTTTTCCCCTTTTTTCCCTAAAATTCCCTGTTTTTTCTGTTAGGAGGTAAAAATGAAAAAACTTTCTATTATTGCATTGATTTTATTAGCAGTTTTAGTCGGTTGCACTAAAACGAAAAAAGAGGAGGAAAGCCCTGTGAAACAGGAACAGGTGAACTGGAACTATCCTGAAACGAAGCGTGAACTTGTGACGGACGATTACTTCGGCACGAAAGTCGAAGATTACTACCGCCATCTTGAAAACAACGATTCAGAAGACGTTCAGAAGTGGACTGAGGCACAGAACGAGCTTACCGAAAAGACGATTTTTTCGTGGGCACAGACTCCGAAAATCGAAAAAAGGCTCGGCGAAGTCTGGAATTACGACAAAATGATGCTTCCGATCAAACGCGGCGACAAACTTTTCTATCGCTACCAGACGGGCCTTCAGAATCAGCCGGTCCTTATGATGCAGCTTCCCGACGGAACTAAAAAAGAGCTCGTCAACCCGAACACAATCGATAAAAACGGAACGACCGCTATGGACTGGTGGTATGTTTCGCCGAACGGCAAGTATATCGCGGCAGGACTCAGCGAAAACGGCTCGGAACAGTCTGTCCTTCACCTTTTTGACACCGATTCGGGCGCAGAGGCTGACAAACCGATTGACGGTTGCCGCTATGCAAGCGTTGGCTGGCTTCCAGACGAAAGCGGTTTTTACTACACAAGAAAGCTCGACGGAAACCACGAAGGCGAAATCGATACCGAACAGAGCGTCCGCTTTCACAAGATCGGTGAAGATGCCGAAAACGACGAAATCATCGCGAAAAGCTCGATAAAAGAGGCGATCCTCGTCAGTTCGCTTGACGAAAAAGGGCTCTGGCTCCTTCTCACCGAATACCAGGGATCGAGCGGAAAAGCGAAACTCGCGGTTTACAACACGCAGACGAAAGAAACCAAAAAAATCGTTGACAACTACGAAAACATTTACGAAGGCGAGGCTTACGGCGGCTACCTTTTCCTGAAAACCGACAAAGACAACGCACTCAACTGGAAAATCGAGCGCGTCAACTGCGAAACTCTCGAATGGCAGACAGTCGTTGCAGAGCACGAAAAAGACGTTATCGAGCTGTTTGCGGTTTCAAAAGGGCGCATTGTCGTTTCCAAAATGCACGATGTCGCAAGCAAACTCGCGATTTACGACCTTGACGGCCAGAACGAGCGTGAAATTCCCCTACCCGCTTTAGGAAGTGCCGAATTTATCGCGGATTCCGTAAACGATGAAATTTATGTCGCTTTCTCGTCGTTCGCATTCCCGCCGGCAATCTACGAATACACCGAAAACGGCGGAATGAAGCAGCTCTGGAAAGCAGAAGTTCCTGTAAACACTGAAGATATTGTGACAGAGCAGATTTTCTACACCTCAAAAGACGGCACAAAAATCCCGATGTTCATAATTTACAAAAAAGGACTCGAAAAGAACGGCAAAAATCACACTTTCCTGCGTGGTTACGGCGGTTTCAACGTCAACTATCCGATGTATTTCTCGGCAGTAAACGCAGTTTGGATCGAAACAGGCGGCATCATGGCGATCGCAAACATCCGCGGCGGCGGTGAATACGGTGAAAAATGGCACAGAGCGGGAATGCTTGACAAGAAACAGAATACTTTCGACGATTTTGCTTATGCAATGAAGTATCTTGCCGAAAACAAATACACGAATCCTGAAAAACTCGCTATCTGGGGCGGCAGCAACGGCGGACTTCTCACCGGCGCAATGGTTACGCAGTTCGGAGACCTTTTTAAAGCAGCAGTTGTTGCAGTTCCCCTGCTCGACATGCTCCGTTTCCACAAATTCCTCATCGGAAGATACTGGGTCAGCGAATACGGCTCAAGTGACGACAAAGAGCAGTTTGAATACATCCTCAAATATTCGCCCTACCAGAACATCAAGAAAGACGGCAAATTCCCGGCTGTCCTTCTTACCGCAGGCGAACACGATTCCCGCGTTCACCCGATGCATGCAAAGAAAATGGCGGCAGCCCTCCAGTACGAAAACAAATCAAACAACCCGATATTCCTCTGGGTCGAGACCAAAGCTGGTCACGGCCAGGGCAAATCAATGCAGGCAAGGATCAAAGAATCGGCAATGGAAATCGGTTTCTTCCTCAAAATGCTTGGTGTTGAATAAAATTTCTTAATAAGATCAATCATTTAAACGTAGAGACCATACTATGGCGTCTCTACAACAAATCCGATTATGAAATTATTAAATTGAACAGTTATTTGTATTCGGGTTTTTCGACCTTCCCCATGAAGAGAATCGAGCCGTTTCTCTCATCTCTGATAACGAAGAAGAAAGGTCTTCTGCCGTAGAAACCGGGGAAATTTTCACCGCCTGCCATATCTGAACCGACATCCGTAACTGCAGCCGCCTCACTTCCCTCTTCGTTTACATCAATGTATGTTTTGTGAGTAATTTCAGAAACATAGAGAGCCGGATTAGCTGCTGACATGCCGCCTGCATCAAAAACCTTCTCAAGCCCCAGAGATGTAAAAATCTCAGGAAGAGACTTTTCATACTCAAATTTGAACTTCGGAAGGTGGAGTTTGTAATAACCGCGGGTCAGTGACGGCATATATTCGGCAAAACCTTTTTCGACAAAATTACCGATAATTTCGTCAACAGTCAGAACCTCGTCGTTAGGAGTCTCGAAATCAGGATTTGCAACATACGCATAAAACGCGAAGGCACCTCTGCCGTACGGGATCTTGACTCCGGCAACACTCTGACCGGCAATGACATAGTCTCCGTATTTTACCTCGTCCGGATTTTCATAATACTTGAAACCCATGTAATCGGCTGTGGTTTCCGTTCCGTCTGACATAAAGAACTTGTCGGTAAAAGTGGTCTCTTTGTCAAACGCCTTGCTCCATGCAGCCTTGAAGTAAATTGCGTTGATAAGGTACATAACAGTGAGCGGATCAATAGATTCGATAATTTTATCGATTTTGCCGTGCGTCTTTTCCGCGACCCAGGAATTGATGAGCCCTACCGTTTCAACATCACCGAAATCAGCTGTAAAAAGCTCGGAGTTATAACTTTCCTCAAGAATGGTGATGAACTCCTCCCTTATATCCTCGGAAATACCTTCTTCGAGCCAGATTGAGTTTGCAATTTCAAAAACCATATCTTTGTCTGCCGAAACAAGGCTGGCAATAAGCTCTTCGAACTGCTCATTTACAGAGGGAAGCTCCATTTCGCCGTAACCAAGAACTTCCTTCATTTCGGCAAGTGCTTCGTTTTCAGTACCGTTTGCAGTCATCGCCATGGCGATTGAAATCGAAAGCGGTGAAATCATAATGTTTTCTTTCTGTCCGATTGCGAGCTTTTCAAAAATATTGAGTCCGAGTCTTGTGTTTGCCTCTACAATTTCTTTAGAAACAGCATCTGCGTGCGCATCAGCAACCGAGTAAGCCTGAAGTACCGGATCTTCCGGTTCGTCAGTGTCAGTCGGCTCTGTAGCATCACTGTCGTCCAACTCTGCCGGATCGCTATCGCCAGGTTCCGTAGTGTCACCGGTATCCTCATGCTCAGTTGTATCGCCGGTATCGGTGTCGCCCTTGTCAACAGAAGTTTCTCCTGTATCAGATGTTGTGTCCTTTTCTTTATTGTCATCACCGCAGGCTACAAGCATAAAAACAAGAAAAACAGCAGAAACGAGTGTCAACAATGATTTTTTAGTCATAATTTGCCTCCATTAAAGTTAAAAAACCAAACAAACATATATTTAGTTACATAAAATGCCAATTTTTCTGACTCAAAAATTAAAAAAAAAAAAAAACGATAACAATTTGATTTTATTAACAAAAAAATATCGTTTTCAAGCAGAAATGCTATGAATTATGAATTTGAGCTATCAGTTGAGAATTTTAGTATGGGCACTTCGGATTGCTGTCATTGCCGCAGGTCGCATTTGCCTGAGAAGGAGCATTCTGGAGACATGTGCTGGAATCCCAGCCGCATGCGCCTACATTGCCCTGGTTATCCTGCTCGCAGCAGCTTTCAATCAGCTGACGGTAACCGGTAGCTTCACCGGCGCCGATTTTGCTTCCCCAGCTCTCGCATGTTTCCATACATTTTATCTTTTCATCGGTATTTTCAGCATTGCTCTTCGGATAGCCGCCGCACTCCTGTTCAATGCAGGTTTTGATTGCAGAACAACTGCAGAATTTGTAGCACATTGTCACACCGTATTCCGTACAGTTCTTGTTGCAGTATGCCGAGCCAGTTTTTGCTTCGTACATAGCGTCGCCGTTTGCGTCCTTGATATCGCCGCAATCGACATATTCACCTTTCTCACAGATTTCGTAAGGTTTATCAACGATATCGTTTCCGCATGTGAGGTGTGTCTTGCATGCATCAGCCTGGAATTTGCAAACACCGTTCATGCACTCTTCATCAACCACACATTCATTCTGCATGAGGCACTCGTTCATCGTGTCGTAAATATTTTTCGCAGCAGGCCAAGTTTTAGAAATACATTCATCCTTACAGCTTGAATCGTTGCAATCCTTAACACATTCATAAACCTGATAGCATGTGAGTGCGTTGATATCAACGCATGAATAAGGATCCCATCCTGTACATTCCGAATTGCAGACAGCTTCGTTTATCGGCTGATATTGCTTATCCTCTGTATTGAGTTCCTGACACGGTTTTGTCTCTTTCTTTTCACAGATTTCGCCTTCGTCAAGAACGCCGTTTCCGCACTTCTGATTAGGATTGCATGCATAATATGCATCATAGCAGTTCTTCGTAAGACATTCTTCGTCTGCGACTCCGCCACATGTAGCCGCACATTTTTCAAGCTCGGCATAGAGAGCTGCACCCTGATCAGTTCCTTCAGCTTTGCAAGAAGACTCGCATGCGCTGTCAGCGCCGCACCTCTTAACACAATCCAGAATGTAAGAGCAAGGTCTTATCTTTCCTCCGTTCGAACAATTTTCAGGATTCCAGCCGCGGCAGTCTCTTCTGCACTGTGCATCACCTTGAGTATAGTTGCCTGGAAGTTCCGAACACGGTTTGGTATTGCCCTGTTCACAGGTTTCTCCGCTGTCAATCTGGAAATTTCCACAGCTATCACTAGGGTCTCTTGCTATACATTTGCTTGTATCATAAGCGGAACAGTCAGAATTACAGGATGCTTTTCCTTCAGGATAGAAATGGCCTGCTTCCCAGCATGCGACTTCGCCGTCGCAAACTTCACCTTCGTCAAGCTTGCCGTTTCCGCATTTTGGTACGTTTGAATCAGCCTCGCTGCTGTCGGAACTGCTACCACCGCCGCATGAAACCAGCAACATCATGCAAAATACAAAGACTGAAATAGTTAAAATTTTTTTCATAAGAAACTCCTCTGGTAAAAAAAATCAAAAAACCCGCAATTTTAAAAAAAAACCTAAAAAAGGCAAGAGCATCGTTTTTCTCGACGCCGCCGCCAATTTGTTATCGATATTTCGTAATTTCGACATTTCGATATTTCGAGGCGGCGAATCGATATTTCGACAAAGGTTTGCGGCGAAAAAAAATCAATACATCTTCCGGACTTCAATCCCTTTCAGATAGAATTTCAGGATTTCATAATGGTTCTTTCCCTGATTAGCCATTCCAGCCATACCCCACTGGCACACCCCGACACCATGTCCTGCACCTTTGCCTGAAAAGATAAAATCTGCACCTTTTTTGGTAACTGTGAAATCGTTTGACCATATAACCGAAAAACCGACAAGTTCTCTGAATTTGTTGACCGGCATCTTTTTGCCGTCAATGACCACAGAGTCGACTCTTGTTCTTCCGCGCACGGTCTTAATTGATTTTACCGATTTAACTTTCAATTTTTTAGCAATATCGGACACCTTGAGTTTTCTTGTCCAGCGGTAAAGCGAAGAATTCGCGCAGTAAGGGCATTTAAGTTCCTGAAGATGAGGTTCATCTTTCTTCCATACTTCAGCAGAACTTGAAATTGTTCCACCACAGGTCGAGTGAAAATATATTTTTGCCGGATCACTGCCGATAGTTATGACTTCACCTTTCGTTGCATTAACGGCTTCAACCGAAGTGACATCCTCTTTACCGAGACCGTCGTAAACCTGATCCAGAACTGTCGGCGCAAGGTCAAAATACGTGCTTCTTGGATTGAACATTTTCTGGTAGACGGCAAAAGTTCTCGCCAGCACAGCCTGAGTTTTCTTGGCTTCAATAGGCCACGAAGGAATTGCCTCCTTGTTTATGACACCTTTAACATAATCCTCGATATCGAGCTTGTTCACGACGATAAGTTTTGAGTTTTTAAGGTGGACTTCAATATCTCCGCGGAACATTCTGCCTTCGACTTTAAGCGGGATAAGCTCTGAAGTGAACTTCATAGCGTCAACTTTGAAGACTTTTCCGCCGACAGCTATTCCTCCCGACACGGCTGCTATTTTGAAAAGCCCCTGAACTGCACTTAAAACCTTGTCGTTTTTATCAAGAATCCGTGCGTCGCCTTCAAGCATAAACGATTCTATATCGGTCTTTATCCCTATTCTCAAAAAAGGGGAAAAACCGCTTGCAAGACCGTCTCCGTCAAGCATTTCATCAATATCAAAAGCCTGCAGAGAGAAAAAAGGAACTAGAAAAAGAAATAAAAAAGAGATTTTTTTCAAAAAATCCATCAAAAAAGGTTTACTTAAGCCCGTATTTCGCCTTGTACTCGTTGATAGCTTTGTGAAGAGCCTCGGAAGCAAGGTTAGAGCAGTGCATCTTGCTTGCAGGAAGACCGCCAAGTTCCTCAGCAACGATGTCTCTTGTAACTTTGAGAGCTTCGTCAATATGCTTTCCTTTGACCATTTCGGTTGTCATTGAAGAAGTAGCAATCGCAGCGCCGCAGCCGAAAGTCTCAAAAGAAATATCTTCGATTATTCCTTCAGGATTGATGCGGAGGAAAAGTTTGATGATATCGCCGCAAGCCGGATTTCCGACTTCGCCGATTGCGTTCGGGTTCTCAATTTTTCCGACATTGCGCGGATGAAGGAAGTGATCCATAACTTTTTCTGTGTAATTCATTTTTTGTCTCCTATCTTAATGTTTGTCTGCGTTTACAAATTCATCATAAATCGGCGAGAAGCTGCGAAGAAGTGAAATAGTGTTTTTCAAAGTGTCCACAGTGTAGTCAACATCTTCGAGTGTCGAGTGTTTCCCCAAAGAAAAACGGATGCTTGAATGAGCTTCTTCCGGATCGCCGTTCAAAGCCATAATTACGTGGCTTGCCTTGAGATCGCTCGAGGAGCATGCCGAACCAGTAGATACCGCAATGCCTTCGGTGTCGAGTTTGAGAAGGATACCCTCGCCTTCAACAAATCTGAATGAAATGTTGGAAAGAGTCGGAACTCTATGTGACGGATCGCCTACAACTCTCGTGTAAGGAATTTCGGCAAGAACTCTCTGCTCAAGATGGTCTCTGAGAGCTGCAACTCTTTTTGCTTCATCGTCAAGTTCCGCAACTGCAAGCTCTATCGCCTTTCCCATGCCTATTATACCGACAACATTTTCTGTTCCCGGGCGTTTTCCCTTTTCCTGATGGCCGCCGGTGAGCAGGTTTTTAAGCACTCTTCCGCGTTTTACGAAAAGTGCGCCGACACCTTTGAGACCGTAGAATTTATGAGCCGAAACGGTAAGGAAGTCACAGCCAATTTTCTTTACATCGACGTGGATTTTGCCGACAGCCTGAACTGCGTCGACATGGAAAAGAATGTTGTGCTCGCGGGCAATTTTGCCTATTTCCTCGACCGGATAGATGTTTCCGATCTCGTTATTTACGAACATTGTCGAAATTAGGCCTGTATTTTCTTTAATTGCGTTGCGGAGATCATCAAGATTGAGGTTTCCTTTGCCGTCAACTGGTAGATAAGTTACTTCAAAACCTTCTTTTTCAAGTGCAGCAGCGGTATTGAAAATGCTTGGATGTTCGACCGAAGTCGTAATTATGTGGTTTTTCTTCGCATTTTTGCCAAGACCAAGCATATAGCCGCGCAGAACCGTGTTGTTGCCCTCGCTTGCGCAGGAGTTGAAATAGATTTCAGCAGGATCAGCGTTAAGAGCCGCCGCGACTTTCTCTCTTGCCTGCTCTACTGCAGTTCTTACGACTCTTCCTTCCCAATGTCTGCTCGAAGGATTTCCGCCAAGCTCAGTAAGAAACGGCATTATTTCGTCAACGACTTCCTTTCTGACAGGCGTTGTCGCGCTGTTGTCGAAGTATATTCTGTGTGTCATCATAAAACCTCTAAAAAAACAATAAATTCACCGGCGCTAATATAATTTCCACTTTCCGTTTGTCAATCCGAAAAATAGACATTTTTTTCGTTTTTTTTAATATCCGCCGTTATTTTTTCCGAAGGAGAGGAATCATGGCAAAACTTTATTTCAGATATGGCGCTATGGGAGCAAGTAAAACCTCGAACGCTCTCATGGTTGACTACAACTACTTTGAGCGCGGCCAGAACGCCGTCATCTTCAAACCTTCAATCGATACGCGTGACGGCATCGACATCGTGAAAAGCAGAATCGGACTCGCTAAAAAAGCTTATATCTTAAAACCAGAAGACAACGCTTTTGACACGATAAGCAAAATGAATACAACAAAAAAAATCGACTGTGTTCTGATTGATGAAGCGCAGTTTCTCACACCAGCTCAGGTCATGCAGCTCTGCCGCGTAGTTGATGAACTCAATATTCCTGTAATAGCATACGGTCTCCGCGCCGATTTCGTCGGAAACCTCTTCCCCGGAAGCGAACGCCTTCTCGCCATGGCCGACACTATTGAAGAGATCAAAACTGTCTGCTGGTGTTCGAAAAAAGCTATCATGAATGCCAGAGTCGTTGACGGCAAGGTCGTAAAAGAGGGCGAGCAGGTAATGCTCGGCGGCAACGAAAGTTATGTCGCACTTTGCAGAAAACACTGGGCTGAAGGCAATCTTGGAAATAAATAATCAAAAATTCTTGAAATATCGAAATCGAAATGTCGAAATCAATAAGAATCAAAAAAAAGCGGACCTTGCGGCCCGCTTCTGAAACTATTCCAACTCTTCAAGAGCTGTTTTAGCTTTAAGGAAGAATTCGTTTGAAGGCATAAGGGTTTTTGTGAGAAGAGTGAAAATCTCTTTAGCTTTCGCTTTATCGGTCTCTCTCTTTCCGTAAGCTTCCCAGTACATCGATTTAGCAGTAACGTTGATTGAATTCATACCATTGAGCGCAATCTGGTTGTTTCTATCGATTTTAAGAGCTTCGGCAAAAGCGCGTCTTGCACCGATAAGGTCTTTGTTGTCGAGCTTCTGAAGTCCGCTCTTTGCAAAAGCGTCAGCCTTAAGTTTATAGATATCATCCGAACCTTTAACGTCAACAACTTCTCTGGACTTCGTGATTTTGTATTCCTCTTTGAATTTAGCACGAACCTGATCAAGTTCTTTTTCGTCGATTTCCTTTGTTTTTTCTTCGTAGTTCTGTTCAGCCTCTTTCTTCTTTGCAGCAGCGTCCTTTTTGTCTTCAGCTGCAAGTTTTTTAAGATCTTTCGAGAACTGAGCCTTCTCTTCTTTTCTCTGAGCTTCCTCTTCTTCCCATTTTTCGTTTTTCTCTTTCCACTTAGCCTGCTCATCAGCAAGAATAGCCTGTCTTTCGTCTTTTCTTCTCTGCTTTTCCTCGTTCAGTTTCTGAACTTCCTCTTCCCACTGTTCTTTCTGTCTCTTCTGAGCATCCTTGTCATCGACCTGTTTCTGAGCGTATTTGTTTTCTATCGCCTCTTTCTTTTCTTTGTATTCATTATCAGTCTTGTCGTATTTTTCCTGCCAGGTCTTTTCATATTTCTGGTTGTCAGTCTGATTCTTGATCTTGATGTCGTCACTCTTGTCAGCCCATTTTGCGTTGGTTATAGCGATATTGGCATCAATACCTTCGTTTTCCTTTAAAAGACGTTCCTTAGCGTTTTTGTCAGCTCTCTGCTTGTTTTCGAGATCTTTCTGTCTCTTTTCAGCCTCGGCATTCCACTTTGCAGAAAGGCTTCCGCGCTCTTTTTCACGAGCTTCGATTTTGCGGTCTCTGTCTTTCTGAGCCGTTGCAATCTGGCTGTCGATATTCTTTTTGAATGCAGCCTTTCTCTGCTGGAAAGCTTTGAAATTTGCTTCAGCTTTTTTCTTTTCAGCCTGCTGGTTCTTCTGATATTTCGTGTTATCCTTGTTGAGTTCGTCGCTTTTCTGAGCAAGTTTCATGTCAACAGCCATGCTCTTGTTTTCGCATTCCTGTTCTACTGCTGCCATTTTCTTTGCTACAAAAGCATCTTTTCCGCCTTCGTGTTTCGAGATCTTCTTTTCAGCAGCAGCAAGTTGTTTTTTGAGAGCCGGAGTCTCTTTTTCTGCAATTTTCGCTTCGATGTCAGCCTTTTCTTTATTCAGCTTTTCGAGTTCTTCGGTGAACGCCTTTTCAGCGTCTGCAGAAGCTGTCTCTTTGTTCTTTGCGCACTCTGCCTCGACTGTAGCACGTTCCTTTTCGATCTCTTCCTGATATTTCGACATAACTTCAGCGTTTTTGAACATATATTCTTCGGTTGCAGCGTCATACTTTTTGAGTTTTTCACGCTCTTCCGATTCCTGAGCATCGAAATCCTGAAGTTTTTTGTTGAGGTCGTCGAACTTAGCCTGATACTCTTTCTCTACTTCGACTTTGTATTTTCTGTCCTCGTCCTCGTTTTTCATTCTGACTTCTTCATTCTGAGCCATGATTTTCTTTTCATTCTCGTCGAACTTTTCCTGTTCAGCGGTCATTTTCTTGTCGAGTTCGGAAATCTTTTCCTCGTTAGCCTTTTTCTTTCCTTCAAGAGCGAGAACAGCAGCTTCGGTCTTTTTGTTGCCGGCTTCGATTTCGTCTTCCTGCTTTTTATAGCGTTTTTCCTTTTCCTCTTTCATCTTTTTGAGCATATCGCCGTACTTCTTGTCGGTCTCTGCCATCTCTTTCTGCATCTCTTTTTCATACTGAGCCGAAAGAGCGTTGGAACCTTTCGTAACACCTTTTTCTCTCTGCTCGAAAAGAGTGAGCTTGTTCTCGAGTTCAACAATTTTCTGCTCGATTTCGCTGTCGTCCTTCTCCCACTGATACTTCATAGCTTTGATTTTTTCAGAAAGAGCTTTGTACTCGGCATCCTTCTGCTGTTTTGCAGCCTTTGAATCCTCATCGAACTTTTTGAGCTTTGCTTCTCTCTCAAGAATTCTTGCGTTAAGCCAAGCATCTGTTTCAGTAATTGTTTTAGCCTTTTCCTTTCTGAGTTTTTCGCGCTGTTTATCGAATCTTGAGTGAATCGTGTCAACCGTGCGGATATCCTTTTCGCTCGGATCGGAATAGATAACTCTTTCAACAGAATCCTTCTTGTAAACACGGTATTTGGAACTCGATCCCATTTCAAGAATGGCTTCATCAAGCTTTTCTGCCTTTGCAATGACAGGAATCGCCTCGTCATAGTTCTTAGCCTTTATCGCCGCATTTGCACGCTGAACAAACTTTGAGATTTCAGCGATATTCTTTTTGAGTTCTTTAGCTTTCACATCTCTGTCTGCCGCACCGTCAAGAGCTTTGTCAGCACCCTTGAGATCGCCGGAAGCATAAGCTTCTAGAGCCTCTTTTATAGCAGAGTCAGCATTTTTACCTGAAGATTTTTTCGAAGGTCTTACAGGCTCATCTTCTTCCTCCTCTTCCTCAGGTTCGCTTTTCGCTACCGAATGAGACGAGAGCATTTTGCTCCATACTTTTGTCATTTTGGATGCTATTTTTTCCGTTGATGCACCTTTATCAAAATTTACTTTCTCTTTTTCAAGGTTGTTGCCTTCGCCGTCAACAAGGAAAGTTTCGATTATCGTTTTTCCGCTTTTTTTGACGAATTTCATCTTGGAAAAAATGTAAAAATCGGATTTCTGCTTTGCCTTTGAGATTAATTTTCTCTGGCAGCCCAAATTTTCACCGCACTGTGCAAGAGATTTTTTTACTTTTGTTCCGACTGAATCAGTAAAAAGAGACGTATCAGCACCCTTGACTTCATCAATGATTTCCTCTACGGAAGTATCGATATCCTCAGCCATACGCTGATCGTCTTCCTTTGCAGCCATGGGGAACACTGATGCTGTTCCTGCAAAAACACCGCAAGTCATAAAAATGATAAATACAGACAAAAGAACTTTCAGACTTTTCAAAATTTCCTCCAATTATGTAATTTTCAATGAAGCACCACAAAAAAAGCACGCCATATAACTAAAATTTGTTTTTTAAGTCAATATTTTTTTGTTTGCAGTAAATTTCCACACATTATCTGTCAGTAATCCGCCAGAAAAAAATCTCAAAGCCGAAATATTCAGAAAAATAAACTTTATTTTTTATTGACAAAAAACAACGCATTTTTATAATGCCGCCCGCACTTTGCCGTATAAGCGGCGGTGACGAAAAACAAAGGAGGTATTTTCGTATGTCACAAGAAACTTTTGCAGAATTGCTTGAAGAATTTCTTCCTAACAAAGAAGAAAATTCGGGCGAAAAAATCAGTAAGGGTATTGTTCGCGCCATCAGAAAGGACGTCATCATTGTTGATGTCGGTCTGAAAAGCGACGGTGTTATTTCAGCAAGCGAATTCACACCGGAAGAACTTGCAAACCTTAAAGTCAACGACGAGATCGAAGTCGTTGTAGAGAACTGGGACGGCGACAGAGGCATGAACCTTTCCAAAGAAAAAGCTTCGAAGCTTAAAGTTTGGGAAGTCGTCGAAAAAGCTTTCCAGGACGGCACGCTTGTCAACGGAACCATCGTTGCGAAAGTCAACGGCGGTCTTGCAGTTGATATCGGCGTCAAGGCATTCCTTCCCAACTCGCAGGTTGCCCTGAGACCCATTAAAAATGTCGATGACCTTATCGGCAAAACCTATGATTTCAAAGTCATCAAATTCGACAAGAAGAAAGGCAACATCGTTATTTCGAGAAGAGACCTTCTTGAGAAAGAAAGAGAAGCTCTCAAGAACACGACTCTCGAAAAGCTTCAGGAAGGCGCTATCGTCAAAGGTCTTGTCAAGAACATCACCTATTACGGCGTTTTCGTTGACCTCGGCGGTATTGACGGTCTTCTTCACATCACCGATATGTCATGGGGCAGAGTAAATCATCCGTCCGAAATGTTCAAAATCGGCGACGAAGTCGATGTCAAAGTCCTCAAATATGACAAAGACTCCGAAAGAGTCAGCCTTGGTGTAAAACAGATCACAGACGATCCGTGGATTCATGCGACTGAAAAATACGCAGCAGGCAAAACGGTTAAAGGCGTTGTCGTTTCTCTTGAAGATTACGGCGCTTTCGTCGAGCTTGAAAAAGGCGTTGAAGGTCTCATCCACATTTCCGAAATGTCCTGGACGAGAAGAATCAAACACCCGGGCAAAATGGTTGCAATCGGCGACGAAGTCGAAGTCAAAATCCTTGAAATCGACGTCGAGAACAGAAGAATCTCCCTCGGCATGAAACAGATCGAGCCGAATCCATGGGAACTTCTCAAAGACAAATATCCGGTCGGCACAATCGTTAAGGGAACGATCCGCAACATTACCGATTTCGGTCTTTTCGTAGGTGTTGAAGAGGGTATCGACGGTCTCGTAAGAACCAGCGATATTACTTGGGACAGAAAACTGAAACACCCGTCGGAATACTACAAGAAAGGCGATGAAATCGAAGCTGTCGTTCTCAATATCGACTCCGAAAAACAGAGATTCTCACTCGGCATCAAACAGCTTACCGAAGATCCTTGGAAAATTTTCAAAGATCAGCACAACGTAGGCGACAAAATTGAAGTCGAAGTCGTAAAAGTTGCTGAATTCGGCGTTTTCGTAAAAGTTTTCGACACGATTGAAGGTCTTGTCCATAAAACCGAATTCGAAGACAACAAAGAATACCAGCCGGGCGACAAACTCGAAGTCATCATCAAATCGATCTCCGACACCGACAGAAAGGTTTCTCTCAGCGTAAAAGCTGTCAGCGATGAAGAAAATCAGAAGATCGTTGAAGAAGCAGAAGCCGTTACTGAAAAAGTTCCGGAGAAACTCGGTTCAATGGCTGCAGCATTCAAAGCTGCTGAGGAAAAGGCTGAAGAAAAAGCTGAATAAGCGTTTCTTTCATGATTTTAAGGGGCACTTCGGTGCCCTTTTTTTGTATTCAGGAGTATCGGATGAACTCTTCAGAACGCCGTTTGAAAGTAGCTTTTTACACTTTCGGCTGCAAAGTCAACCTGTTTGAAAGCGACCAGCTCAAAAAATCGCTGTCAGACATCGAAATAGTGAGCTGTGATGATGAGGCAGACATTTTCGTGATAAACAGCTGCGCCGTAACCGCAACTGCTGAAAGTCAGGCAAGAAACATGATAAGACGCCTATCAAAACGCGGAAGAGTAATTCTCACAGGCTGCTATGCCAGAAAAATCAAAGGGATCGAAACCTTTGAAAACACAGAAATCGTGCCTGACATCAAAGATGTTGCCGAGATGCTTGGTTCAAGCCTTTCTTACGATGCCTTTTTCACGCGGAGCCGCCCGTTCATCAAGATCCAGAGCGGCTGCGATCAGTTCTGCGCATACTGCATAATTCCGTATCTGAGAGGTCCGCTAAAGAGTGTTCCGCTGCATGAAATCAGATCGCTGCTCGAAAAAATCAGAGACGAAAATTTCAAAGAGGTCGTTCTCACCGGAATCCACATCGGAAAATATGGAAAGGACTTGAGCGACGGCTCGACTCTTGCCGATGTCGTCAAGGCCGGATACGAAACTGTTGGCAGAGTCCGCATGGGCTCGCTCGAATCGCCTGAAATCGACGAAAGGCTTTTCGAATACGCAAAAGAAGGAATGATTCTTCCGCACTGGCATATCCCGCTTCAGAGCGGCTGCGACAAGACTCTGCACGACATGAGGCGGCCTTACAAAACAGATGATTTCAGACGCTCAGTCGAAAAAGTTATCGGATGTTACGATTCCATGCCCGCTTTCGGAACTGACGTTATAACCGGTTTTCCTGGAGAAACAGACGAAGATTTCGCCGAAACCACAGAATTCATAGAATCGCTTCCTTTCGCATACGGTCACGTTTTCCCTTTTTCTGCCCGTCCCGGGACTCCGGCAGAAAAAATGGAAAAAGAAAATCCTGTTCCGAAGCAGGTCAAAAAAGAGCGTGCCGCCGTTCTGCGTGATATTTTTCAGGCAAAAAAAGAAAATTTCATGAAATCACTCGACGGAACAACAGACGAAGTAATAATCGAGGAAAAAATTGACGAGAATCTCTTCGCATCGACATCTTCGAAGTATCAGACAGTCAATATAAAGGGCTCTTTCAAGCCGCGCGAACTAGTAAAAGTCAGGCTTTATCTCGAAAAAGAAAGGCTTTACGGATCGGAATGCTAACCATAAAAAAATTAAAATTATAAAAGTTAGCGTCATTTCTTGACCTTATGAATTATAAAAATATAATGCCGCGGGTGAATGATAACCGCTTGTGGAGTTGCTTTTGAACAACCGACAATTAACAGGGATGCTGATAAAGAGAGGAATTATTTCCCTGCCGGAACTGAAATCCCTCGAAGAACTCTCGATAGAATCCGGAGAAAGCATAAAAGACATCCTTTTCAAAGAAAACCGGCTCGATGAAAATCAGCTCGTCGACATTCTCAGCGAACAGTACAATGTTCCGAAAATTGACCTCTCAGAACTTGAGATCCAGCCTGAAGTAATTGCCCTTCTTAATGAGCAGATAGTTACACGTTACAACGTTATCCCTATTTCAAGAATCGGCAACACACTTACCGTTGCAATGGCAGATCCTTCAAACATGAACGCTCAGGACGACATCAAGTTCCTGACCGACTACAACGTTGAAGTTGTCATTGCTTCTGCAAGCGACATAGAAGCCGCAATCACGAAATATTACGGCGAACAGGCTAAGAAAGATGAGAAAAAATACGGTGATATCAGTTTCGATATGGAAGCTCTTCTCAACGAAGCGGACGATGTCAAACTGAGCGAGACCAACTTCGATGAGAGCACATCTCTCGAAGATATGATCCGCAACTCAGAAGAGGCACCGGTTATCCGTTTCGTCAACATGGTTCTCCTCGATGCAATCAAGAAGAAAGCATCTGATATTCACGTCGAGCCTTACGAAAAGAGCTTCAGAATCCGTCTCAGAATGGATGGTGTGCTTTATGACATCGTTCATCCGCCAAGAAACACGATGGATGCTATCGTAGCAAGACTCAAGGTCATGGCTAACCTCGATATCGCGGAAAAACGTATTCCTCAGGACGGCCGTATCAAGATCAAGATCGGCCAGGGCGAGGACATGGACTTCCGTGTTTCAGTCTGCCCTGTTATTTTCGGTGAAAAAGTCGTTCTCCGACTTCTCGATAAGAGCAACCTTCAGCTCGATATGACCAAGCTCGGTTTCTTCCCAGACCAGCTCGAAATTTTCAAAGAAGCGATATACAAACCTTATGGAATGATGCTTGTTACAGGCCCTACCGGTTCTGGAAAAACGACGACGCTTTACTCTGCCCTTTCCGACCTCAACAAAGAGGATGTCAACATTTCGACTGCTGAAGACCCTGTTGAGTTCAACCTCGAAGGTATCAACCAGGTTGCGATCCGTGAGCAGGTAGGTCTTACCTTCGCTTCGGCGCTCCGTTCTTTCCTTCGTCAGGACCCTGATATCATGATGGTCGGTGAAATCCGTGACTTCGAAACTGCCGACATCGCGGTAAAAGCTGCTATCACGGGTCACATGGTTCTGAGTACGCTTCACACGAACGATGCGCCTTCGACAATTACGCGTCTTATAAACATGGGTGTTGAAAGTTTCCTTGTTACTTCTTCAGTCAACTGCATCATGGCTCAGAGACTCGGCAGAAAGATATGCTACAACTGCAAAGAGCCGATTGATGTTCCCAAGTCTGAACTTTTGAAACTCGGAATCAAGGAAGAACAGATTGCCGACGGCTACCAAATTTATCAGGGCAAAGGCTGTGAAGTTTGCAACGGAACAGGCTACAAAGGCCGAATCGCTTTTTACGAAGTTATGAAAATGACAGATCCTTTGAAAGACGCGATACTCAACGGCGCAAGCTCCATGGAACTCAAAGAGCTCGCAATAAAGCTCGGTATGAAAACCATGAGAATGAGCGCTAACTTAAGGCTTCTCGAAGGAACGACAAGTATAGCCGAAGTTTTAAGAAACACGGCACCGGATGAAAACGCTTAAGAGGTATAAAAATGGAAAATCCCAATGCTACAGTTTCTCTGCAGGATCTGCTCTCTCTGATGATTGAACAGGGAGCATCCGACCTTCACATTACAAGCGGTTCGCCGCCCCAGCTCAGAATCGACGGAAATCTTCGGCCGGTAAACGTGCCGCCGCTCTCTCCGGTAGATACGAAAAAACTTGCATACAGCATTCTGACTGAAAAACAGAAAAAGGTTTTTGAAGAGAAAAACGAACTCGACCTCAGTTTCGGTGTCAAAAACCTGAGCCGTTTCAGAGCCAACGTCTTCATGCAGAGAGGCGCTGTCAGTGCGGCTATCCGTGTAATCCCGTACAAAATCCTCGATTTCAGACAGCTCGGGCTTCCGCCGATAGTCGAAGAACTTGCAAAAAAACCGAAAGGTCTCATTCTCGTAACCGGTCCTACCGGAAGCGGAAAATCAACAACACTTGCATCTATGGTTGACTACATCAACCGTAACCGCCACGGTCACATCGTCACGATCGAAGATCCTATCGAGTTCATTCACTCGCATAAAAACTGCATCGTCAACCAGCGAGAAGTCGGTGCCGACACAGGTTCGTTCGCATCGGCTCTCCGCGTTGTCCTTAGACAGGACCCGGATATCGTTCTCATCGGTGAAATCCGTGATATCGAAACCATGTCTACGGCCCTCAGCGTTTCGGAAACAGGCCACCTTGCACTTGCTACGCTTCACACGAACAGCACGATTGAAACCATAAACAGAATCATAGATATGTTCCCTGTAAACCAGCAGAATCAGGTCAGAGCACAGCTCAGCTTCGTTCTTCAGGGAATTGTCGCACAGACACTCATTCCTAAAAAATACGGCGGTGGCCGTGTTATAGCATGCGAAGTCATGGTTCCGAATGCTGCTATACGAAACCTTATCCGCGAAGAAAAGCTTCAACAAATTTATTCCAGCATGCAGTCAGGTCAGAACGACAGCGGAATGCAGACAATGACGCAGGATCTCGCCAGACTGGTCAAAAACGACATCATAAGCATGGAAGATGCTCTGACGCTTGTTCCGCATTTGGACGAGTTCCAGGCTATTCTCGCAAGAACCAACCCAACCAGGAGGTAAAACATGCCTTTTTACAAGTATGCCGGTGTCAACAAAAAAGGAGAAACAGTCAGAGGCTCAATTGATGCCGATGACGAAAAAGGAGCAAGACAAGCCTTACTGGCACAGGGTGTCAGAGTCGATTCTCTGAAAAAAGACTGGACCAAAATAGAGCTCGGCGGCGGTGGAATGAAGCCGAAGGAGCTCGTTATCTTCACGCGTCAGTTCGCAACGATGATCAACGCAGGTCTTTCGATTATTCAAGGCTTAGAAATTCTTGCGGCACAGTCAGAGACACCTTATTTCAGAAGCATTCTGAGAAAGGTCAAAAACTCGGTCGAAGAAGGTAAATCGCTAAGTGATGCGCTGAAAGATCACAAAGTTTTCACCGATCTTTATGTCAACCTTGTTGCAGCAGGCGAAGTCGGTGGTATCTTGGATACGATTCTTGACCGTCTTGCTATATTCCTTGAAAAGAATGCTGCAACCACAGCAAAAATTAAGAGTGCAATGAAATACCCTGCTGTCGTCTTAACAGCGACAGTACTTATCACAATCGTCCTGCTTTACTACGTTGTTCCGACGTTCGCGACAATGTTCATGAGTAACGGTCAGCAGCTTCCTGGCCTGACGCAGGTCATTGTTGATATGAGTGAATGGGTTCAAAACAATATTCTCTTAATCATCGGAGCTATTGTCGGTCTCATTATCGGATTTAAAATGCTGATGAAAAACCCAAAATTCCGTTTCGCCTTCCACAGATATGCCCTTAACGCTCCAATAGTCGGCGACCTCATCAGAAAATCGGCCGTTGCAAGATTTACAAGAACTCTCGGAACCCTTGTAAGTTCAGGTGTTCCGCTTGTTGACGGGCTTGAAGTCGTTTCAAGAACTTCCGGTAATTTAATGATCGAAAAAGCTATTATTTTCGTCAGACAGAAAGTTATCGAAGGAAGCGACATGACAACACCACTTACCGAAGCAGGTGTTTTCCCGTCTATGGTCGTTCAGATGATCGGTGTCGGCGAGGCAACTGGTGCAATGGATACAATGCTTAATAAAATCGCAGACTTTTATGAAGAGGAAGTTGACGTTGCAGTTGACGGTTTAACTTCAATGATCGAGCCTATACTTATGGTCGTTATCGGCGGCATCGTCGGAACAATGATGGTCGCTATGTACCTGCCGATGTTCAGCATGGGTAAAGCTGTAGGATGAACCTGCTCTCGGCGGACGAATTCCGCAATCACCTAAGTTACTACCTCATAATACGATTTTTCTTCATTTTCACCGTCATATTTTCGTTTTTCCTCTTTCCATTTATACGCGAAAACAATGATATTTTTTCATTTGCGAACAAACTTTTTCTCCTTTCAGCATTCCTTATGCTCGTTTTCAACATCGTTTCG
The DNA here is from genome assembly GCA_002310995.1 of bacterium UBP6_UBA1177. Lineage (GTDB taxonomy): Bacteria > UBP6 > UBA1177 > UBA1177 > UBA1177 > UBA1177. The sequence continues at coordinate 24,042 of DBYV01000012.1, forward strand.
CTGACGGTCAACCGCTTCTTGCGTGAAAAATATCTTACTCTTTTCGCATACCTGCAATTTGTAGTTGAAATTTCGTTCTGGGTTATGGTTTCATACATAAGCGGCGGCATAAGTTCGCCTTACCTTTATGTCATCATCATAAACATTATTTACGCAGGAATTCTGATGCGTGAAAAAGGGGCAATAATCACTACGCTTTATGCATTTTTTATGCTCCTTTTGCAGGGCATTTGCGTCAAATTTTCTTTTCTTCCGCTCATAACTTCCGAGCTTGTCAAAACCTACTCTGCTTCGTGGGAATCATACTTTTCACGCCTATTTACCTACCTTCTTTTCTTCTCGTTCACAGGTTTCGTTGCAAGCAGAATAACAAAAAGTTTCCGTCAGGCAAACAGCTCGCTTATCGAATCGACACGCAGAAACAAGGAAATGCAGAAACACTTTTTTGCAATATTTTCGCAGATAAATATCGGCATCGTCATTTTTGATGAAACGACAAGATTCTATGTAAACAGATATGCCGAACAATTTGGGGAGATACTTGACAAATTTCTTGCCGAAGCGACAAAAGACACTTTTTCAAACGGCGCATGGTCAGAAAAGAAATTTGACGAAATATGGCTTTCCTACACGGTTATGCCCTACATCGAAAATCAGAAAGTCGTTATATTTTCAGATCTTACAGCCATCAGAAAGCAGGAGGAAAGTTTCGAACTTCAGGAAAAGTTAGCTACTATCGGAAAACTGACGGCAACCATAGCACACGAAATCAAAAATCCTCTCACAAGCCTGATCGGAGCAAGCGAGCTAATGTTTTCGGAAATAAAAGAGAGCCAGCCCGAATCTGAGACAGAAGAACTCATAGAAATCGTCAGGCGTGAGGGAACCCGCGTAAAAACTCTGCTTGATTCACTTTTCAGATACACCGAAGAGACTTCCTATACCCTCATGGAATGCGTTCCGAGTTCGATCCTTTCGGATGTCGTCACCCTCTTCAGGCTCGGACACCCGAAAGTTAAAATTACCTGCAAAGTCGATGAATTTTCGGTCATCGGAGATGCCGAGAAGTTGAAACAGGTTTTCTGGAACATAATGACTAACAGTGCGGAAGAGATGAACGATGAAGGAGAAATCAACATATTTTCAGAACTTTCAGAGAACTCTTTCAAACTGTATTTCGATGATACAGGGCCTGGTTTTATTGAAAAAAATATAGACAAAATTTTTGATCCGTTTTTCTCGACAAAAAAGCGCGGAACAGGTCTGGGACTCGCGCTCGTTTACAGGATCGTAACCAGACACGGAGGCACAATAAAAGCGGCAAACACCGAAAAAGGTGCCAGAATTATTATTGATTTCAAACCCAAGGCAAGATAATGGAATCTTCCGAAAAAGTTAAAATCTTAGTTATTGACGACGAACTCAGTATGCGTCAGTTTTTGCAGATTCTGCTGAAAAAAGACGGCTACGATGTCACCACGGCAGAAAACGGCGAAATCGCACTACGCAAGCTGAAAGAAGAAAAATTTACAGTAATTCTAATGGATTACAATATGCCTGAAGCAATAGACGGTATTGATCTTCTTAACGAACTGCTTCATACAAGTCCGAAATCGCAGGTAATCGTTATCACGGCATACGCCTCTACCGAGCAAGCCATAAAAGCAATTGAACTTGGTGCCGTGGATTATGTAAGCAAACCATTTAACGTTGCTGAAATCAGAGATATTGTAAAAAAATGCGTCGCATCTGCGTTGATACAGAAGAACGAAGAGTCGGTAAAAACAGCGCAGACAAAACGTGTCGAAACACCAATACCTCCTGTTCTGGAAGAAAGCGGCGTTATCGCACACAGTCCGCAAATGAAAAAAATACTCGAACTCGCCCTGCGGATCGCTCCTACCGACAGCACGGTTCTTATCACCGGCGACAGCGGAACTGGAAAAGAGGTTCTAGCCAACTTCATACACAAAAACAGCGGACGCGGCGACCTTCCGTGGTATCCGATAAACTGCGGCGCAATCCCGGAGAACCTTCTTGAAAGCGAGCTTTTCGGACACGAAAAAGGTTCTTTTACAGGCGCATACCAGACAAAGAAAGGTTATTTTGAAGTTGCTGGAAACGGCACTCTCTTTCTCGATGAAATAGGCGAACTTGGTGAAAATATGCAGGTAAAACTGCTCAGGGTTCTTCAGGAACGCGTTTTCACCCGTGTCGGCGGAACAGAAAAAATTCCGACAGGGGTCCGTTTGATCGCAGCTACGAACAAAAATCTTCAGGAACAGATAAAAAGAGGAAAATTCCGCGAAGACCTTTATTTCAGACTGAACGTTATCGAACTCTACATTCCGCCTCTTGCGGAAAGACGGGAAGACATTATGCCGCTTGCAGAGATGTTTCTAGAGCAGTTCTCGAAAAAAACAGGAACAAATTTCAGATTTTCAAAGGAAACTATTGATTTTCTTAATCACTACACCTTCCCTGGAAACGTCAGGGAACTCAAAAATATCATTGAACGCGGCACAATTTTCGCGAAAGACGGGCTCGTCACAGAAACACACTTTGAAAAAACAATGCCTTCAATGCCGAAACCGCAAACCGCAGGACAAAATCCTTTTGAAGTTGACCTGTCACACAATGTGGATCTTGACGAAATTCTGGCTGATATTGAAAAACGTTATATAATTCAAGCACTTAAGCAAACAAATTATAACCGCCACGACACTTGCGTCCTGCTAAATCTGACCGAAAGAATGTTGCGATACAGAATGAGCAAACTCGGCATAAAAGACGATAAGGAATAACCATTATCCGCGTCATGTTGAGGCTCGCCGAAACATCTCATAGATTCTTCGTTTCACTCAGAATGACACAAAAAATAATGAATTAACCGTGAATTTTCGGTCTGACTGTCGGAGAAACATCGAAATCGAGGCTTGAAAAACGGTCTGCAAAGAAATCGTTCATCGCTGCGGCGGCAACCATTGCACCATTGTCCTGACAGTATTTAAGTTCCGGAAGATAAAGTTCGAGTCCATACTTTTTCGCAATATTTTCAGCCATTTTTCTTACCGCACTGTTCGCACTGACTCCGCCTGCAACAACAAAAGCGGTATATTTTTTTCTCGAAAGAGCTAGTTTCACTTTCCTCTCGATAAGTTCGACAATCCTGTTCTGAAATGATGCCATGAGAGATGGCATATCGACATTTCCTTCGTCCAAGAAGCGTTTTACAGCAGATTTTATTCCGCTGAACGAAAAAACGATATCGTCAGCATATTTGTTATTATTCTTCAATAAATACGGCAGCTTATATTTTGAAGCGTCACCTGTAGAAGCCATTTTGTCGATTATCGGTCCGCCTGGATAACCGAGATCGGCCATCTTCGCGATTTTGTCAAAAGCCTCTCCTGCAGCATCGTCCATAGTTTCTCCAAGGACGGTTCTTTCGTTTTCATAAATATCTATGAGAGATGTGTGGCCGCCAGAAACAACAAGAGCGAGATAAGGAAATTCAGGCCGTTTTTCCCTTTCAAGAAAAGCTGAAGCGATATGCGCATTCAGGTGGTTTACCGCGATTATCGGCTTTTTCCACCCCAAAGCGAGCCCTTTTGCCGCACTAACGCCGATAAGAAGGCTTCCTGTAAGTCCTGGATAGTTCGTGACGGCAATCGCCGAAATGTCATCCTTTGTTCTGCCTGAATCATAAAGCGCCGCATTAACAGCAGGAATTACCCAAGCCAAGTGGTTTCTTGAAGCAATTTCGGGAATAACACCGCCAAAAAGCCTGTGAACGCTTGTCTGAGAGACAGTTTTTACCGATAAAACATGAAAACCGGACGAAACGACTGCGACCGAAGTATCGTCACAGCTGCTTTCTATGCCGAGAATATAGTTTTCGTTCATTTTAAGCCAAAATTAAAGGAATTTTTTGAAAAGTGCAAGAATACCCTGCGCCCATGCGATTCTGTGGGTTGTTCCCGTTCCTTTCGCAATCGAATCCTTGTTGTCAATATACCACTGGTAGCTTCTGATAAGAGCCTGGGATTCATCGTATTTCGGTTCCCAGCCGAGAACTTTACGAGCCTTGTCAACGGAAACGAAACTGTCGGTGTGCGCCGTTCCATAAACCCACTTGTAAAGCGGTGAAAGGTGAAGTTTTTCAAAAATCGTAAGTGTCGGAATTACAAGCCAGACCGGGGTATGCATAACTCTCGAACCGCTTTTCGCATATTCGCAGAGAGCTCCGACATACTCGTTTTCTGTGAGCGTGCTTACCGCACCGATGTTGAATATATCGTTGGCATCCTCACCTTCGTGGGAAAGCGCAAGATAAACAGCGTCGCAGAGGTCATCAACTTCAAGAAGCTGGTATCTGTTCTTTCCGTTTCCGATGAGCGGAATCTTGTGCCCCTCCTCGACCCAGTTATAAAGGATCTGGAAAACGCCGAGGCGGTAAGTTCCGATGAAGGTTTTTGGTCTGATCGTCGAAATGTAGAGCCCTTTTTCGCGGAATTCGTTGCAGATCCCCTCAAGTGCGACCTTGCTTTCGCCATAGTTGCCGACACCTTCGAGCTTATCGGTTTCGAAAAGCGGATGGTGGTCAGGAACACCGTAAACTGCGGTTGACGAAATAACTGCGACCCTTTTGACTTTGTGTTTGTAGCAGAACGAAAGGACGTTTCTGCTACCGTCAACATTTGTCGAAAAAATCTCTTCTCTCGTTGCAAGAGGAAGCGCCGCAGCTGCATGGATAACCCAGTCTGTCTGCGAAATAAGCTCATCCATCTTCTTTTCGTCACGGACATCACCGTTCACCATTTTTACTGATTTGTCGTAATCCTCGGCATGGTATTCAGCAATATCAAGCAAAGTTACTTCACAGCCCATTTCGACACATTTTTTTGTCATGTGAAGCGCAAAAAAACCTGCGCCGCCAGTTATAAGAACTCTCATTTTTTCCTCCAATTATTGAAATTCTTTAGGATAAAGTGCAGCTTGTTCCGGGAAAAGCGCGGCACTGTTTTCTTTTACCGCTTTGCAATCCCACGAATAATCTATTCTCTTAAAAATAAAAACGCTTTCGCTCGGATCGGCTCCGACAGGAGAAGTAGGAGCACCGTTTTCAAGCAGAAAAGTATCTGTCCAAAGAACGCTCTGGGCTTCGAACCATGTCGTAATACCGTAAACTTCACCGTTCTCGTCAAGCTCGCCGTTCAGAATCGTACTTACTTTCTGCACGATTTCGGCTCTGCCGTTCGCTTTTCCGACCATTCCCATATAAAGTCCGTTCATTCCTGAATTGTCGGCATCAAAAACCCTATGATCATTAATTTCTGTCGGAAGATCTTCGTTTTCGGGGTCTTCCAGTGTACATGAGCGCACTTCCCACAACTTATCCTGACGGAATCTGACTTCACCGTTTTCACCGTACGAAAGATAAAATGTTTTATCCACATTTCCGAGGCTTTCAGCATAGCTGTCCGGCAAATACGGATAAACCAGATCTGTTGCCGTTCCGGCTTTCAGGCGGCACATTTCCGTGTGCGCTTTCAAAGTACCTTCTTCCTGCGAATATATGTCAACTTTTGAAACCATTACCGCCCAGGCAGGAAGAGTGGAACCCAAAAGAGGAACCTTTGCCGAACCTTTAAAAATTGTAAGATTAGCCCAAGTTCCCGTCATATCGGGAAAATCATGATCGAAATTTTCCGTTTCCGAATAATCAGCGTCATAAACGACGTCGTCATCGCTCAAAGATTCTTTATCTTCGTATTCAACATCGTTTTTTTCGTCAACAACGGCGTCATTTCCGGTATTTGCCGCATCAAAACCGGCAATATCGTCATCGTTTTCGCCATGATCTTCGTCGATATCCTCGACTCCTTCCCTTTCTTCCGGATCCTGATGTGAATTTTTCAGATTGCACGATCCGATAATACATAGAAAAAGCAAATAGCAGTAAAGAAAGTAGTGATTTCTGAATCTGCGAACAACTTCCAAAACAATCTCCAATCAAATCAATATATTACTTATTCATAAAAAACTTTTTCAAATCGTTTTTTTTCAAATCGGGATAAACCCGGGAAACAATTTCACAGGCAGTTTTAGCCGAAATTCCCGATTTTGCAACCAAATTGAGCAATTCTTCATCAACTTCTGCAACTTTTTCCTCTTTTTTCAAAGGTTCCGCAACAACCGTGAACTCCCCTTTCTCCTTAATTTCGCCGCCTGTGTAGACAAAAATTTCCTCAAACTGCTTCGTAAGTTCGCGTGCAACTACAATTCTTTCACACTTTTCTTTAATCATTTCAAGCAGATCTTTTATTCTTGTCGGTGCCTCGTAAAAAACGACAGGAAGCCCGAAAGAAAGGAATTTTTCACATTCCGCAACTCTTTCCGCCCCTTTTGACGGGAGAAAACCGGCAAAAACAAATGAATTTTCCAGAGAGCCGCAGCATGAAAACGCAGAAATCGCGGCACTTGCACCAGGAACCGGCACGACAGGAATGTTTTCGTCAAGAGCGGCCCTCACCAGGAATTTTCCCGGATCACTGACCGCAGGAGTTCCGGCATCGCTCACAAGAACGATGTTTTTCCCGCTTTTAAGCTCTTCAATATGCTGTTCCAAAAACTTTTTTTCGGTAAATTTGTGGTATGAAAAAATCGGCTTTTTTATTCCGAGTCTGCTCAGCATGTTCCCCGAAACGCGGCTGTCCTCGGCAAGAACGATATCGCAGCTTTCAAGCACCTGAACTGCTCTGTTTGAGATATCGCCCATGTTTCCGATCGGTGTCGCCGTTACAAAAAGAGTTCCCGCCATGCTAATACCCCGTTGTGTCGAAAGCGCCTTCAATGTAGTCGATATCAAAGCCGCCCTCGCTGTTTTTAATAAGTCCTGCCACATCGAAACGGATGTTGAAATCCTGAATATGTATTTTTTTGCTCTGCATATAATAAAGAGCTGTTTTTATTATGTGTTTTATCTTTGCAGGGTGTATCGTTTCAAGCGGAGTGCCTCCGTCCCAGAACGCGTGATCCCAGCTTCTCACCTCGACAAAAGCGAGAATATCACCTTTTTTAGCTATGATATCGAGTTCGCCGCCTTTTATGCAGAAGTTTCTGTCAAGAATTTCCCAGCCTTTTTTCGCAAGCCAATCAGCCGCGAACGATTCGGCCTCAGACCCTGTTTCACGAGTGTTCATCTATATTTTTCAGTAAATCTTTCGTTATCTTTCTTAATATCTTTTTCTTTGAGATCGTCCTTTCTGTCAAACGAGGTTTTGCCACGGGCAAGACCGATCTCCATTTTCGCTCTGCCGTTTTTGAAATAAATCTCTATCGGCACGACCGTAAAGCCTTTTTCGCGCACTTTTGCGTCCCATTTTCTGATCTCCCTTTTGTTGAGAAGCAGTTTTCTGCGCCTGTCGGCCTCGTGATTCCAGATGTTTCCGGCAGTGTAAGGCGCGATGTAAAAACCGATGAGCCACATTTCGCCGTTTATGATGTCGATGAAACTGTCACGGAACGAGATGTTGCCGTCGCGGATAGATTTTATCTCGGTACCCTGCAGAACTATTCCAGCTTCCAGTTTATCAAGGATTTCGTAGGCCCGAAAAGCCTTTTTATTTTTTGCAACCGACTTTATTCTGTCCATTCCGGCACCAAAAAATCAAAAACGCAGAATTATAACGATTTTTCGCGCCGCGGCAATTTTCTCAGCGACGGAATTCGTTCTTGTCGATCAAGTTCGACGCCGCCAATCGATCAAGTTCGACACCGCCAATGTCGCGCCTTCGATGTCACGACGTTACGGCGTCACGGCGTTACGATGACATGGCGCGACTAAAGAATCAACTGCCCCTTTTCCTTCATTACTGCCGGATTGAAGGTCGCGAAATCGGCCTGATGGATGAAAACTCCTTCGATCCTCTGAGGTCTCCCCTCGCCTTCCTTCGCGTGGCAGATGATGATGTTCTGGATTTCAAGCGGAAGGTCGTGTTTCGCGGCTGCGATCGCTCCGCTTATCGGGTGACGCGCACACTTTCCGGCATAGCTTTTCCTGTATGCGCCGTCAACTTTTTCGATTTCCATAAGTTTGCCGACATCATGCAGTAAACCGCCAGCGATGACCCAGTCCAGATTGATTTCAAACGGCACTTTTTTGTAGGTCGAAATCATCGCTTTCGCAATACCCAGAGCCCCTTTCGTGACCGCGACAGTGTGTTCGATCAGATTTACGCCGTCTGTCGGCGTGAGAAGCGTGAACGGGATCTCGCAAAGCTCGTCAAAATTCTTCCAGCCGCCCTCTTTAGCGCAGTCTGCCCACACTTCGACAATTTTTTCGGCCATAGCCTTGTCCTTCATTTCGGCAAGAAGCTCGCCGAAAGCCTTTTTAAGTTCGTTTTTCATGTTTTCCTCCAACTACTATGCATAGGCATACATTTTGATTGTTTCAAATTCAGAAGCATGAATTTTTTCTTCCTCTTCAAGATCATAGAGATTCTGGAGATTCAGCCAAAATTCCGCCGTAGTTCCGAAAAATTTCGAAAAGCGGATCGCCGTGTCGGCAGTAATCGAACGCTTTCCGTGGATTATTTCGGAAATGCGTGTCTGAGGAATGTTGATGTCCTTCGCCAGACGGTATGCCGAAATGTTCAGCGGAACAAGAAATTCTTCTTTAAGGACTTCACCCGGATGAATGTTGTGCAGCTTTTCATCTGTGATAATCTGTGATTTTGACATTGTCCGCACCTCAGTTTTTAAACACATTTTTACTAATTCGAAGCGGAAGCATTGTCAAGGGATTTTTTAGAATTTATAACGAAATTTCCGAAAGCAGAGCCGATATCTGGTTTGCGAATTTTACCGGATTTTTCGGTGTGATCCCTTCGATGAGAAGTGCCTGGTCGTAGAGAACTTCCGCCATATCCTTGAGTTTCGGAGATTCAGGATCTGCGTTGTAGATCTCGGTAAGTTTCTCGAAAATCTTGTGGTCAGGGTTGATCTCAAGGATCCTCTGCGCTTTCGGAGAAGGCATGCTCGACATTGTCGCTTCCGAAAGGACCTGCTCCATGTTGAGGCTGAGTCCCGCGCCGCTGACTAAGCAGACCGCGCTGTTTTTGAGCCTTGACGAAAGGCGGACTTCGCTGACTTCGCTTCCCAGATATTTTTTGATGGTTTCAAGCAGAGATTTGCTCTCTTCTTCTTTTTCTTTCCGTTTTTCCTCTTTCGCCTTTTTCTCTTCGTCGGTATCTAAGTTCAGATCTTCCGCAGCGATGTTTTTGAGCGGTTTTTCCTGATAGCTTACAAGCATGGTAGAGGCAAATTCATCGATTTTATCGGTGAAATAAAGCACTTCGTAGCCTTTTTCAGCAACTGCTTCCATCTGCGGTATCCCGGCGATGGATTCTTTGTCCTTTCCTGCCGCGTAGTATATTTCCTTCTGCCCTTCCGGCATCCTCTTGACGTATTCGCCGAGAGTCGTCATTCCGTCACATTTCGACGATTCGAAAAGAAGGAGATCCTGCAGTTTTTCCTTGTGGGCACCGAAATCGGAGTAAACGCCCGCTTTCATCGCTCTGCCGAACTCCTTCCAGAATTTCATGTATTTCTCGCGGTCGTTTTCAAGCATGTATTTGAGGGAGGCAAGTATCTTTTTCTCAATGTTTTTCGAGATTATTTTGAGCTGGCTGCTGTGCTGGAGGATCTCACGCGAAATGTTGAGCGAAAAATCGGGGCTGTCAACGACACCTTTGACAAAACCGAGATATTCGGGGATCAGATCCTTGCATTTTTCCATGATGAAAATCTGCTTGCAATAGAGTGCCAGACCTCTTTCAAACTGCGAGGAATAGAAGTTGAACGGCGTTTCGGACGGGATGAAAAGGAGCGCGGTGTATTCAACCTGACCTTCACCTTTCGCCTGAATGACATCCAGCGGCTCGTCGTATGAATGGAACGTGTGGCGGTAGAATTCCTTGTATTCGTCCTCTTTGACATCCGATTTTTCCCTTTTCCAGAGCGGTTTCATCGAGTTCAGAGTCTTGTCTTCAAGCACTGTTTCCTTCTCTTTCGTGACGTTTCCGTCGGCGTCTTTTTCTTCAGGGACTTCGTTTTCGATCATCATTTTTATCGGGTAGCGGATGAAATCGCTGTATTTCGAAACAAGTTCCTCAAGCTCGTATCTGTCGAGAAGCATCATCTCCTTGACCGCGTCATCCTTGAGGTAAAGGGTGATCTCGGTCCCGCATTTGTCGATTTCAGTCTTATCGATCGTATAGACTCCGTCGCCTTTCGATTCCCAGACAACGCCTTCCGAAGCAGGAGCGCCAGCAGCTCTCGTTTTGATCCTGACTCTGTCTGCGACCATGAAAGCGCTGTAGAAACCGACACCGAACTGACCGATGAATTCTGCCGCATTCTTTTCGCCTTCACCCTTTTCGGCAGCCATTTTTTCGAAAAATTCCTTCGAGCCGCTCTTCGCGATCGTTCCGATATTATCTATGACCTCGTCATAGTTCATACCGATTCCGTTATCGGAAACAGTCAGTGTTTTCAGCTCTTTATCGGGAGTTATCCTGATTTCGGGTTCCCCGCATTCCTTCAAGAGATCAGGTTCGGTCAACGATTTGAATTTAAGTTTGTCTATCGCGTCGCTCGCGTTCGAAATAAGTTCTCTAAGAAAAATCTCGCGGTTCGTGTAAATCGAATTGATCATAAGGTCAAGCAGTTTTTTGGTCTCGGCCTTGAAACTTTTTTCAGCCATTTTCTCCTCCGAAAAAACAATAATAAAAAAAACCGCGTGGATATATAGGAACGGATTGACTAAAGTCAATACACAGAAAATTTAAATCCTCTTTTTAACGAAATAAACCATTGCCGAAAGAGCAAAAAAGTAGCAGAAAGCAGCAAGGACAAAAACAAATTTAAACCCGTAAATCATCGCAATCAATATTGAAATCACTGATGCAAGAATAGAACCTACTCCGTTTGCACCGAAAGCCAAAGGAATAAAAAAAGACTTCTTTTCACCCGCCAGGAAAAGTGAAACAGGGAAAACAGTACCAGCAATAAAGCCGAGCGGCGCCATGAAAAGCACCGTAAAAAGAAGTTTTAATGTAAAGGCAAGTCCTGAGCAGAAAGCCATGAAATGCGGCACAAGAACTGCATACCCCAAAATCATAAGCGGAAGAAATATCGCCAAAAAACCGAAAAACAGTTTTTCACCGCTCGCAATCAGTATTTTTTTACTGAAAAGCGATCCCAGCGCCGAAAAGACGAGCATGATTCCTATTGCAGTAGCTGCGGAAGTCGCAGGATCACCGAAAAGCAGGGTAAAATGCTGGATAAATGTCATTTCGATAAACATAAAACCAAATCCGAAAGCTGCAAAGGCAAGCATCTGAACAACAGGCAAATATCTTTTTTCATCTCTGGACATGAAAAATAGCGGTGAAACCAGTATTGAAAGCGACAAAAACAGAAGCTGAACAAATGTCAGAAGCAAAACCGTGAGCTGGAAAGGACCACCGGCTAAACCAGTGCCCCAGATTTCCTGCGGAATTTCCCCGCCTCCTAATTTGAAGTAGTTGAAAAAGAATGGCCTGTCATCGTTTACCGGTTTGATATTAAAAGGATAATCCTCGATAAAAACATTCTCGGTCCCGTTTTCAAGTGATCTGAAATAATGAACAAAACCGCTGTTTATGAAATCCAGAGCCTGATTGCTTGAAAAGTTCACTCCTTTAACAATCGGATCGTAGTAAAGCTCTCCGGCAGAAAATCCTGGCGCATAAATTATCCGCAAGTTTTTCGTTTCAGCAACAATATCAGCGATTTCATTGAGTTCTGTCCATGTGTACGGACGTTTTTTAACGAGAACGCTCGCCAAAATACCGTCACCGATAATCACAATGTTATTTTCAGGATGCTCATATCCCGCCTCTTTCAACACCAGAGAAGCAGTCACGGCAACTTTAAGAGTCTCTCGCGGAGGCCACAGCATCCACCTGATGACAGCAAGCGTTCCATCATCTTTCATACGATCAAAATAAGTCCGGAAAGCCTCTTTTGTGTAAAGATAACTTTCGTTCATTATATAAGCGCCGTTCAAAAGCGCAGAGACAGTATCTGTGCCTGAAAGCTGAATAAGATCGTACTTTTTATCGGTTTTTCCCAAGAATGCCCTGACTTCATCATGAACAACTGACACTTTTTCGTTTTGCAGGATGTCATATTTAAAAGTCGAGTATTTCCGTTTAGTTAAATCTATGACAGCATTGTTAACCTCAACAGATGTAACCGATTTTGCCTGCCAGAAAAGAGCTGCTGAAATATCAGTTGCCGAAAGTCCTGCAACAAAAACATCCGGGGCATAAAGCCCGAAATATCCTGCCGAATATAGCGAATAAACTATCTGTGAAGGCTCTTCCGAAAAGTCATATATGAGCGAGGCTGCATCGCCGTCGACAGTTATTATCCCTTTCTGCAATTTAAGCCAGTCGTTATGAAGCACATTTTCGTAAAAAGGGGCTATATCGACCCTGCCGGCACGGTTCCATCCTGTCATTTCCGATTTTGAAGGGGCCTGGCTCAGAATTTTTGAAGGAGCCGGGTTGAACACAAAAAGACTCTCTTTTAAAGGGAACAAAACAAGTGTGAGTGCAATAAGCACAGCTGAAACAATTTTTCCGGCACTCCCCTTTTTAGCAGCGAAAGCAATAAAAAGAGAGGAGAGTGCAGCGCACAACATTGCTGTGACAAGCGCCCCTTCCATTCCGAGAGCTTCAAGCAGAGGAAGGGCCGAAAAACATCCTGCAACTGAACCCAGAACCGAAAAAAAGTAGCTTATATTCACGTTTTTGCTGTTGTTTTCAAAAACCGCAAGAAGGATTAGTCCACCAAAAAAATGAGGTAGAAAAAGCAGTATGTAATCAAAAAAGAGGAAAACTATCATAAAAAGTTTATTAGGCATCATCGGATCTAGTGTAATCCGCGAAGTCAAAGCAAAGGCAAACGGAATCGAAAGAACAAACAAAACAGAGGCTGTCCAAATAAACCTTTCATAATTTTTCAAACTTTTTTTAACGGCAAGAACCGTTCCTGCAGCGGCATATCCCGTCAAGGCCACGGCAACCACCATGTATGTCATATGATGCCACGACGTAAACGAAAATATCCTCGTTTGGAGAACTTCCAGCGCGAAAAGCACTGCGGAAATCAAAAAAACTGCCGGAAAAATCATTGTTCACTCCTCCGATGGACACAAAAACGAAGGATTATAGTTATTTTTTAAACAGGCGCAAAAAATGAGTTTAGCGGAACAATCAGAAAAAGCAGAATGTTTTTAATTCATCCACTTTTTGACGTCGTTCAGGAATTTTTCAGGCTGATTTACAGAAACGCTGTGGGAACTTTCAGGATAGAACGGAAATGTGACAGTTGCCGACTCTCCGTCTTTGAAATGAACGGTGAACGACTCGTCGCCGGTTTCGACGCTTGAAACATTGCTGAACTTTTTAGCAGCTTCGGGAGTTGCTTCTGCATAAAGGATTATATCTTCTTCCGCCTTAGTGATGAAAGTTTTTGCGGTTCTTATGTTTTCAAGGAACATTTCGCCGTTCACATCGTCGTAAGGATCTACGGAAGCATCGTAAAATGTTGAAAGTATCGTGTCGTTGGTATCGACATAGTATTCGTCGTATTGCGGAAGGGTGCCGAAAACGCTTTCTAAATCGCCGGTTGAAAGCGGATGCGCGTTGCGCTGCTCAATACGTGCCTTCAAAATGATTTTTACGCTTTCTGGAACATTCTCGAGTTTATCTAAATCTGCGATATTTCTAGAATATTCGCTTACGTTTTTGTATCTGAACGCGCCGGTTCTGTTCGCCGCATAAAGATTTTCTATTTTGGTAGGATCATTCATTATGAACTGTTTGAACATCGTGAACTGAAGCATTTTCGCGATGCCGTAATCGGTGTAGTCGAAAAGCCAGTTGTATTCTCTGCGATAGGAATAGATGTCGCGTCCGGCATTTCGGACGTAATTTACAGCTCTGTTATATTTGTCGCAGTTCCACGAAGAGCCGCATGGCGAGTATTTTTTACCTGTTTCCTGCTGAATCGTGTAAAGCGGACTATTACTCTTTTCAAGAACTTCTCCGATAGCATCCAACTGCTGCTGTCCCATGGCTAGCGGCTGGATCATGATCTGTCTGCCGAACTGCTTTGCAACTACTTCTGTCGAAGGCATTCCTGTTACCGTTGAATCGATTCCCTGGAAATGGGCGGCAATCTCGTTGAAAAGCGCCTGATCGTAGAATACTCTGTTCTTCTGAGCGTAGTCGGCTACATTGAGCAGAATGTTTATCACAGCAGTCGTTCTTGTTCCGCCGTAGCTTTCACCCGCGAGAACGACCGGATTCGACTTTATTTTCGGATGAGTTTCCAGAAAGCGGAGAATTACGCGGATGAAGTCGGCCGCATCAACGAAAACGTTGAAATTGGCAGTCGAAAAATAGTTGGAACGGGCGCTGCTGCTGGAAGGATTGTCAACTATGCCGTAGGAAAATCCGGTCTGGCGTGCATCGATGTAAAGAAGGTTGCCGAGCTTGTTCCAGTTCCACTGGTTGTCCGCAACACCTTCGCCTGCAAACGCCTGATCTGCCGTTTTTCTGGAGGTGTTGTAGAGGAAAATAAGCGATGAAGAAGAGCCCGGACCGCCGTTGTACAGAACAAAAAGCGGTTTATCCTGCGGATTTTCGTCCGCCGGCTGGAAATCGTACCAGATTTTCGCCCTGCCGCTTTTATTGCTTTTGTTGCTGAGAGTGTAGCTGATTTCCTCCAGATCGATGAAGCCAGATTCATAGTCGAGACTTTCGACAATAACAACAGGATCATCATCGGTTTCAGTATCACTGTTGTCTGTATCGTTGCCGCCTGTCTGTTCAGAATCGTTTTCATTTTGTTCGGAAGTATCGCTGTCGTCGGTAGAATTACCGCTATCAGGCCAGACATTGTCCGAATCACCGGCAGAATCAGAAGAATCCGCATCGTTATCGAAAAGAGAATCGCCAGAATCGTCGGCTGTATCAGTAGCGTCTGTATCATCATCCGTTTTATCACTATCCTCATAACCTGCATCCGGGCTTTTAAGTATTTGTCTCCCTGAATCACAGGAAACAGCCATGAGCACCACGCAAAACAGCGCGAAAACAACAAAAATCTTTTTCATTTAAGTCCTCCAAAACAAAACGGTAAATTATAATAATGCTGGAATTTTTGGCAAGATGCTGTTTTTTCGCCGCCGCTAATTTTGTGTCGATATTTCGAAATTTCGACAATTTTTTTGCTTTCCAGAATCTTTTCTTTATAACCCCGAAATAGTGACAAGATTTTTGTTTATGGAGACAATCATGAAAAAATTCAACCTGATTTTCATTCTGGTTTTATCTGTTTTTCTTGTTTTTTCCTGCTCGTCTAAAGATGACGAAAAAGAAGAACTTGCAGACACCGACAGCAACGCGGTGCAGGACGCTGATAGTAGCGGCGACACACAGCCTGATGAAACCGCAAACAATGATGACAAAAACGACACAGTGTCAGAATATGACGATTCCGACACTTCGGATACCGGTATAACGGATAACGATATTCCGGACACAGAAGATGATCCAGACACAACGCCGGAACAACCTGACGACACTGACCCGACCGAAGAGCCTGATGACGATGCCGACACCGATCCAACTGATGATTCTGACACAGATACCAACGATGACGATCAGGAAACCATAATTCCCAATATCCCCGTCGTTTTCGGCAACATCTGCACAGGCCAGACCAAATGCTATGACGAATCAGCCGAAATCACCTGCCCGGATGAGGGCGAAGCGTTCTTCGGACAGGATGCGCAGTATGCAGAAAAAGGCGAATGCATTCCGCAGAAATTCACGGTCAAAGGCTCGGGAGACGAAAAAATCGTCTTTGACGAAAACCTCAAACTTGAATGGCAGCAGAAGATTCCTGAAGGCGAATTTGACTGGCAGAGTGCCGCAAATTACTGCGGACAAGAATATGCGGGAAGTTACGGCTGGCGGCTTCCCACACCGAAAGAACTTCTTTCGATTGCTGACAACGGCAAATTTGATCCTGCAATAAATACAGATTATTTCCCCGGCACGCCCGACGAATGGTTCTGGACCTCAGCCGATTTCGCTTCAACTGCCGATGCAGACCAGAACAAAGCATGGTTTGTCCGCTTCGACAAAGGCTTTTTGAGCCACAAAGCCAAAACCGAAAGCGAAAAGATGCATGTTCGCTGCGTCCGCGGCACAACTCTGCCTGACGGAGAGTTTGAAACCCGGACAATCGGCGAAGACGAAGTCGTCAAAGATTCAGTCACAGGACTAATGTGGCAGAAAACCTACAAAGACGGCGTGAAAAAATTCGCCGACGCCCTTTCAACCTGCGAAAACCTTGACTACGCCGGCTTTACAGACTGGCGGCTTCCTAACAAAAACGAACTTGCCTCAATCGCAAACTACGCCAAATACCGCCCCGCGTCAGACTTTCCTGACATGCCGAACCGCTCCTTCCGCACTTCAACTACCGATGCAAAAAGCAGTAAAAACGCATGGTACATCCTTTTCAGCGAAAGCGGCATAAATTTCGGCGGCAAATCAAATTCAGACATAGTCCGCTGCGTCCGCAGAGGCGAATAAAAACAGGTTCGCTTTCATTCCATTTTCTATTGTCGATAAAAGATATTTTGAATAATTTGTGAAATGATTATTTGCAGTCTGTGGAATAAGTTATTTCTGTAGCCGTGCCGTTAAGGCCGTTCGGAGACGAATCGTCTGCATTGCCGCTGAAATCCCAGAAAGCGATCGTATCATTGTCTGCACTGAGCACACTAGGAGTGAAGTCTGCCGAATATTTCGTGGTATTCGAAATCTTTATTGCATCGATAAGGCCTTTGAAATAAAGATCAGTGCCGCTAATAAGGGGTTGGTCATAATAATAACCGATTTTAAGTGCGCTGGAGACTGTTCTCGGAGTGCGCTCACTGCTGCTGGTCTTTTCGCCTGCCAGTTTTCCGTTTATATAAAGACGAAGCAGGGATGTTCCGTTATCTACATGATAAGAAAGTGCAATATGATTCCAGTCTTCTTTGATCGGTGAATCAGCATCTGTATTCTGGTATTTGATTTCAGCACTAAGATCTGCGGAGCTGCTGTAATAAAAACCGCCGTACATATTGTAATAAGTATTTGAATCAGACGTTGTCTTGTAGAAACCGGTCAGAAAATATCCGTCACCCTTCCTTAGAATCGGAGTTTTTTTGTAAGTTGATGTCGGGAGATTACTCATATCCTGCTTTACCCAGGCTTCAATCGTCCAAGCCTGTCCGAGATTCAGCAGATCGTTGTCTGCAATTTCGATTTTGGATTTCTCTCCGTTAAAAACTGCGGAACAGAGAGGTTTGCACTCGTCACCTTCCGATCCGTCAGGACGGGCGTTTGAAACACATTTGTACTGGCACGGCTCAGGTTCTCCGTCTCCGTAATGTGTCGTATATGCAGGTCCCGGCATCCATGCTCCTGCTTCAACATCGTAATATACGTCGTAGCTCGAATCACCGTTCCATTCGGAATGTGCAGGCTTAGCATCGCATTTCTTTGTTTTGTAGCAGTTCTGCGCTGAAGAATCCCACGTTCCGCCTGCGCTGGCACATTTTTCTTCGTCGGACAGTGGTGTCTGATCTTCGTCATTCGTCGGATTTTCAGAATCTGAATCATCATCATTCACTGGGTTTTCCGAATCTGAATCATCATCAATATCTGTGTCTGCTGCATCTTCATCGGGATTCGTATCAATAGGATCGTTAGGATCTGTCTGGTTCGTTGAACCGTTGACAAGCGTTGTTACGAAATCCTTGCCTGCCTGCTGCATTCTTGCGAAATCGCTACCGAGAGATGTCGTGCAGTCAAGAACTAGCATTATCAGCGCACTGTTCTTATCCTCCGTGATAGTGCTCGAACTTGCAGGATTGAACTCAGACTCTTTGTCCCAGCCACCGGTACTGGTCTCTTTCCACAACATTATTCTGCTGATGTCAGCATCCGACACAGGAGTGTTACCGTCATCGTATTTAAGGTCTTCAAACACGAAATGGTAGTATGCCCCGTCCGGAGAACCGGTCGATACTGTAGTCTGGCTGCTTAAACCGTGGTATGTGATATCTTCAAGAGTTCTTCCCTCGGAGCGGTGGTAGGTAGCTTCAATGTAGAGGTCAGAATCTGTAGCCGTATCTGAATTGTCGAATGTGAAGCGCAGATGCTGGCCGTCATCGTAACCGCCGGGCACTTTAATATCCAGGTTTACCGTTTTGGAAACTGAATAAAGGGCTTCGGCTATTGCCTTGAAATGCTCCATAGCTTCTTCCATGTCAGAAACCTGAAAAACATTTTCGTCACTGCTTGCCAACTTTTTCAGCGTTTCAGCAAATGCAACCTCGTCGGTGACATCCTTGCCCTTAAGGCCGATGGTGTAAGCAGCTACGTTTAATCCGTGTATTTTATCGTTTGCAATCATCTCATGAAGTGCGTCTCTGTATGCGGCTGTGCTGTCGTAGTTCCCGGGATTATAGTCGTCGTTGGCAAGCGATATATTGTCGAGTCCGTCGGTAAATGTGACCAGAGCTACATTTTTTAGCTTTTCGGGAACGGGGTAGCTACGCATCATTTCCAGCGCGGTATAGTCGGCAAAGTAGAGAGCTGTGCCGTCGCCGGATGTGAGGTCATCAATAAAACTTTTGTAACTGCTTTCAGTTGAGTTGTCCAACAGACCGATTTCCCTGGTATATTGCGATTCGTTGAATCCGATAATCCCGAAGTAAATTCCCTCGTTTCCAGCAGCAGTATCGCCCGTATCAGTCTTGGTGTCATCGTCAGTCACTGTGTCGCCCGAGTCTGCTTCGTCATATTTATTCTTTGAACCGCCGCACGAAACGACAAAAATCAAAACGGAAAAAATTGCAAAATAAACTAAAAATTTTTTCATTTTTGCCTCCTCCAAAAAACCGCAGTATTTTAGGTATTATCATCAAAAGTGCAAGTTTTCACAAGATGTTTTGATTAAATTCAATATGACGGAAATTTGCGCGCGAGCCGCGTGCTCTCCGACAATCATAAACCGATGTGGGCGGCTTTATTTCCAGATCTTTTCAGAAACTATAGCACCTGTTCCGAGAAGTAACATTACGAATCCGGCGATGAAATATGCCGAAAGTTTTTCACCGAGAAAAACGACCGCGAAAACAGTTGCAACTGCCGGTTTCAGCATGAAAATAAGCGATGAACTGACTGGCGAATATTTCTTGATCGTCGCCAGAAATGTGACGTAACCCAGGCCCGTGACGATGAAACCGAGATAAACAAAGGCAATCAGTTTTGCGTAATCTTTAAAGAAAACCGGATTTAGAGCTAAACTTTTTCCTGTAAGTGCCATAAAGATCGAAAGCGAGACTATTCCGAAGAAAAACGACACCAGATTTACCGAAAACGGCTTTATCTTAGAGACCGTTTTTTTGCTGAGGACCGTGAATCCGGCAAAAATCACAGCCGCAGAAACAGCATAAATCGCGCCGTAGTTCAGTTTGAAGCCTTTTTCCCACATGATTACGAATATCGCGGCGACACCGATCAAAAGTCCTACGATTTTTCTAGCGCTGATTTTTTCGTAACCTGCGATCGAAGAAATTATCATGACAAAAAGCGGGTTCGAGCAGAAAATCGCCGCCGCCGTCGCCGGGGTGCTCTCCTTTACGGCAAACTGAAGGAGGCTCATTGCAAGAAAAGCGTTCAGAAAACCGAGCAGAAACAGGAAAAACCAGTCGCTTTTCGAGAATCCGGCAATTTCAGCAAAACGTTTTTTCATGCCGGGATAAAACAGGAAAAAAACAAATCCCATTGAAAAGCGCCAGAAAGTGAGGGCGAACGGGTCGATGTAAGGCATTAGCGGTTTCGAGACAACTTCAAGTGACGCGAAAATGAGAAGTGTGAGAATAAAGAAAATCATGGTTTTAAAAGATTATAAGTTTTTAAGATCACTAGCTATTTTGAGAGTTCCGCGAGTGTTTTCATTGCGTCGGAAAGACCTTTATACATCTTTTTGTACTCTTCCTTGCCCCAATCTTTAGGGTCCTTGCGGATGAAAGTCGTCAAATCTTCGCGGTTGTCGAATCTTGCAACAGGAATATTCCAGGTTTTGGTTGCGAAAACCTCTTTTCCTTTCTTTTTGACGGTAACTGTGCGCTCGACTTTGACCGTATTGGGTTTGTCGCTTGTCTCGATGAGGTAAGCCATGTCGTCGCAGCCGTATTCGCCAAGCATTACTTCAAGCGGAACACCGTGGTTGAGGATCGAGCTTTCGCCGTTCGGTTTTGCGCGCTCGTAGTTCTTTCTTCTGCTCTCTTCCGGCGTTACCCAGACATAAAGTATCGAAGCTCTGTTGAGGATGTGCTCTGAGAACATATCGAATGCAGCCGCATATCCCTGAGGAGGAGTGAGAGGCATCGTTGCGCCGTTCGCTCCGCCGCGTGCAAGCTCGATGACTATTGTCTTGTTTGTTTTGTCAGCCGCAGCCGTTGCGTTCTTTTCTTTAAGAAATTCAGCGACTTCTGCTTCAATAGCCTTTCCCGCAGCGATTCTGATATCCCACGGGATCTTTCCGAATTCGCGGCCAAGATCGAGTTTTTCACGGATATTGTCCATTCTGTCGAAAAGCCACTGAGCGGCAGAGGGAACATTGATGATGTTGGAGTTTACGAGGTCTTCGTAATCCTCGTTGAGAAGCTCTATCAGAGTTGACCATTCCATCTGATCCTTGAAAGGACGTGTCGCACCTTTGTAGAAAATGTAGTGCCAGCCGAGTTTGCTGAGTTCGTCGTCGATTCTGTGCATGAAATGAACATAGGGATAGTCGTCAAGCTGAAGCGTCTCCCCCATGTGCATGTCGTTTTCGCACTGCTTTTTGGTGAGATGTTCCATAAATCTGCGTACTTCTGACTTCCCCGAAGCCGGAAGGGCAAGCAATAAAACGGTGTCAAGCAGTTTTGCCATTTTTCTCTCCTCTGTCAAAAAATTAAAACTGCTACTTATAAAACATCGCTTTAAAATGTCAAAAAGAAAGCGCGAAATTCATTTTGCAGCAAAGGACTGCCAATTCTTGACTTGCACTGCTTTATCCCTATAATTCTCTGTTTTTGTTTTTTTACTTAATTTTTAGGGAGATTACAATGGCTGCAAACGATTGGAAAGAAAAGGTAAAAGAGGTTCTTGAAGAAGTCCGTCCAGCACTTCAGAGAGACGGCGGAGATGTCGAACTTAAGGAAGTAACAGACGACGGTATCGTAAAGGTTGCTCTTCAGGGTCACTGCGCAGGCTGCCCGATGAGTCAGATGACTCTCAAAATGGGAATCGAACAGCACCTCAAAAGCCTCGTTCCGGAAGTAAAAGAGGTCGTAAACGTCTAAAATCTTCTAAAAAACTGCGACAGGCAGGAAAAGCTTCTTTATTCGGAGGATAAAATGCTTTCCATAGTTCCGCTCGGCTGTTACGGCAGCGATCTTGAAAATAAAAAGTGCATATCTATGCTGGTTACCCCGTCAACAGTTATTGACACAGGCTCAATCATGTCGTCTCTCGATACGAACCAGCTTCTTGCAATAAAACATGTCATCATTACACATTCCCACTTTGATCACATAAAAAATCTTCCGATTTTCGCCGATTTCATGCTTTCGCTCGGGAATCATTCGTTTACGGTTTATACGACCGAAAACATTATGGCTCAGGTGATGGAACACATTTTCAACGACCTCATCTGGCCTGATTTCACAAAGCTGCCGACAAAAAAGAACCCGACGATAAAGTTTCAGCCAATAAAGTTCGACGAGACTTTTACGATTGAAGGGATTGAATTTCTGCCAATCGAAGTGAACCATGTCGTCGAGTCTCTTGGATTCATTCTCAGGAAAAACGGCGAAGCGATAGCCTACTCCGGCGACACTGGAATCTGTGAAAATTTTGTAAACCACATAAATGATGATCATTCAATAAAAACAATTTGCTGGGAGACATCGTTTCCGAACAGACTTGAAAAACTTGCGACAGCGTCGAAACATCTCACACCATCGCAACTTTCTGGTGAACTTGCAAAAATAAAACACCACTGTGACATACATACTTTCCACCTGAAACCCAATCTGGAAGATGAGATAATTGACGACATTAAAAGTATCAAAAGTCCGATGAAAATCATCCCGATGAAGCAGAAACGTCCTATAACAGTATCTTGAAACAAATGAACAGACAAATTATAGTAAACAACACTTACGGCGAAAAAAGAATTGCCATACTTGAAGACAGAAAACTCGTTGAACTACATGTAATCCATTCTGACGAGAGCAGCTGCCTTTCAAACATATATTCCGGAATAGTCCGCCGCGTCCTTCCAGGAATGCAGTCAGCGTTCGTCGAATTCGGCGGTGCAAGAACCGGTTTCATCCACGCAAACGACCTGAAAGTCAACATAACTTATGAAGAATATCAGAAAAATATCGAAAGCGATGACGATGATCCCGCCATTGACGATCAAACATCTGAAACACAGAACGAATCGCGCAAATTCACTGACATCACCGAATATGCGAAAGAAGGCAACAGAATTTTAGTTCAGGTCGTGAAAGAACCGATAGGACAGAAAGGGGCGAAACTCACAACGCACATTTCACTCGCCGGAAGATACTGCGTGCTACTGCCAACAATTAGCCATATCGGCGTAAGCAAAAAAATCAACGACCGCGAAAAGCGCGACGAACTCAGGGAATTCGGACAGAAAGTGCTGAATAAGGGTTACGGCATAATCCTTAGGACTCTCGCAGCCGAAACAGACCTTAAAACCATCGAAAAAGAGGTGGTTTTTCTTATAAAAAAATGGATCTCAATACAAAATACTTTTCAAAAGGGCAAAGGAACAGCACTAATCGAAGCAGCTCTTGATCCGATGCTTGATTTCGTACAGAATACCGGCATGGATGAACTTTCCGAGATTGTTGTCGACAACAAAAACGACGAAAAGGCTGTACGCGATTACTTTGCCTTCTACGGGGAAAACCCCGATGACAAGGTTAAATTTTACGACCTGCCCTACCCGATTTTTGACTACTATTCGATTGAGCCCGAAGTTACCAAACTGGTAAAGAAAAAAATATGGCTTAAAAGCGGCGGCTTTCTTATCATCGAACAGACAGAGGCTCTGACTGTTATTGACGTGAATACTGGCAAATTTGTCGGGAAAGGCGATCTGGAAAGTACCGTAGTCAAAACCAATTGCGAAGCGGCAGAAGAAATCGCATACCACTTGAGACTCAGAAATTTAGCCGGAATAATCGTCGTTGACTTCATAGATATGCGCAATCAGGTAAACAAGAAAAAAGTTATAACAAAACTCGAAAAAGAGCTTGAAAAAGACCCTGCAAAATGCACGGTTTTCTACTTTACGCGCCTTGGTTTAATCCAGATAACACGCAAAAGAACGACCGAAAGCAACATCTCGTCGCTTACCGAACCGTGTCCTTACTGCAGCGGCAACGGCATAATCCGCTCACGTGAAACCCTAACATTCCAGATTTTCCGCGAAATAAAAAAACATGTAAAGCTTTACAACAGCAAAGTTTTAACAGTAAAAGCTCATCCTGAAACTATTTTTGCACTTGAACAGAAATATTCAGAAGAACTCGAAAAACTCAAAAAAGAACTCAAAATCTCGGTAAACACCGAATCAGACAATACACTCCACAGAGAATCATTTGCAGTAGATGAGAAATAACAGAAATCAGAGATTAATCCTCTGCTTCTTCCTCTCTTGATTCCATATCATTGTTAAAAACAGAAACCTGGTCGCGCCCGTGTTCTTTTGAATAGTAAAGCGCAGTATCTGCATTTTTGATAAGGTCATCCGCACTCATAGAAGGCATCGGATAAGAAGAAACACCAAGTGAAATCGTTATATTCAAAGGAGATCCGTCGGCATTTACCGATGAATCACGAACAATATTCCTGATTTTTTCAGCAATATTCGATGCATCGCCAATAGATGTATTGTAAAGAAGTATTACGAATTCCTCTCCGCCGTAACGCGCTGCAAAATCGACTTTGCGGATTGATTTTTTGATTGTCGACGAAATAAAACGGATGACATCGTCGCCCGCTTTGTGACCGTAGGTATCATTAACCTTCTTAAAGAAATCAATATCAAGCATTACCATTGAAAGCTGAACTTTTGCCCTGCTCGCTTCGCTTATCTTCTGTTCAATCATGTTGTTGAAACAGCGCCTGTTGTAAAGCCCTGTAAGACCGTCGATGTTTGAAAGTTCCTCCATCTTCTGGAACATCTCTATGTTGTTGAGTGCCGATGTAACGACTTTTGAAATCATCCTGACCGATGCTGAATGTTTCTTAAGTTCTTCAAAATCCTTCGTCGTATCAGTAAGAACGGAAATAGTTCCTTTAACATCGTTTTTAAAGGTCATGCAACGTATCATGATGCAGCTTTTCTTGTTCAAATCGTCGAATTCAGGCGGAAAAAACGGCTTAGACTTCCGTTTATTCACATCTGTCGCTTCATAGTAATCATCTATTTTACCGTTTACCATCATTGCATGAACCGACTGCGGATCTTTTATTTCAGCGGTAACGGGATCGTTTATATCAGACACTTCAAACTTAGGCTTTCCTTTTGCAAACTCCTTAACAGAAAAAGAATAGCCTGTGAAAGTGTTTTCCTCGCCCTTTTTTGCGACAAAAACGCCGCTTGCTTCAGGAGCAAGATTGAATATCGCAAGTGCAGCAGCTTTGAGAAGTTCATCGTGATCAAAAGCATCAACAATATTTGAAGTTTCCTGATAAAGTGTAGCATTTCTCTGCTTTTCAACAGAAATATGACTAAAAGTCTCTGACTGCCTGAGCTGTTCCAGGACATCGTCTTTTATCTCGGAGAACTTCTGGACAAGCTCCTCCTTGTCAATCTTTCCTTTGACATTAGTATCGACGACAACAACATACTCTGGATCAAAAAGCGTTACATCATCGGAATCAACCAGCGAAACAGGATAATATATTCTGAAGTTGTATTCAGGCAACATCGGGATATTTTCTCTGTCATCATCAAGAAGCGCATTGGCCGCAACTTCAGTTTTATCATGTACAGCCCTGAACAGAAGACCCTTTAACTCGAATTCTGTATCGGATTCATATATTTTAGCCATTCCGCCAGGCAGAAGTACGACCAAACGCAGATAGACAGGTTTGTTATTGAAATTTTTAGTGCGGACAAGATACTTTTTCAATGGTCTGAAAGGATCTTTGACAAGCGGCATACTTACTTGCGGCTTCATTGCAATAGGCGTTGCAGGACGATCTTCCAGAATAAACGACAAACCTTTTCTCATAAACACCCAGACACCTATTGAAGAAAAAAGGAAAAGAACATATACGATAAAAACGGAATAATCTGAAATATTTCCGCTGCAAATCATCAGGATAAAAGATGTGGCAGCAAACACGAAATAAGAAATGTCATCACTTTTCTGTAAAGTCAGAGGAAGAGCAAGAAAAAGAAGCGGCAAAACCGGACTGCTGTCAACTCCGCCGGAAACAATGAATACAGGAAGAAGGAAAAGCTGTACAGGAATTCTCTTCTTTTCAACAACACGAATGTAAATTACAAGAAAAACAAAAATGCTCCACAATATAACAAGAAACGGGACACTGTCCTTGAAATAAATTGAAAGAAGCGAAAATAAAAGGGTCAGAATATGACCAAAAAAACGAAATTCCAATAAAGCTGTCATTTTTCGGGTGTATATCTGTATTTATATTGATCCGGGCGCAACATTTTGTATTTTATCCGCAGGAGCTCTTCTGCAGCTCTTGGATCTTTGGAAAAACGCTCTATCTTCCAATGCAAGAGATCTTTTTCACGATTTATCGTGTGTTGTTTTTCTTCGATTATCCTGATTTTATCTCTGTTACGGTCAAATTCACCATAAGAAGAAATTATATCGTAGAGACAAAAAACTGAAAAAACCAGAAACACTAAACCGAAAAGAAAAAATATCTGCTTTCTTTTCATTCTTTCGCCCTCGTTGCAACAGCTATATTCTCAAATTTCAAAGACTTGAGTATATCAAGAATTTCCGTTACCTTGCCGTGCTGAGTAGTAGCATCAGCTTTAATGACAATAACATATTTTAAACGCATATCCGTGTCAAATTTTGAAAGGAATTCTTTCACATCTTCCGTTGAAGCGACTTCCGTTCCACCTAGAGCGATCCTGCCGTCTGAACTTATTGCAATCTCGAACTTTTCGGCCGAGATGAGCGGCGTATCGGAACTTGCTTTGGGCAGATCTACTTTAAGCCCTGATTCCTTAACAAAAGTGCTGGTTAGTGAGAAGAATATGAGAAGCGTGAAAAGAACATCGACAAGCGAACTTATATCGATGGAAAAATCTTTACCGGCGCGTCTCTTCAGTTCCATCAGCCCCTCTTTGTATCAGAAAAAGGAGAAAACAAAAAATAGACAAACGGAACAAATCCTACGAACCATTCAGGGAAAATAAGCAAAGATCCCAGATAAACAAGCCAGAAAAGAGAAGGTGAAAGCCACGTTGATGCAATACTATCAGGAATCTGCGGCAGCTCAAGACGCTGAAGAAGAGCTGGTGACAGAGAAACTCCGAACATAACTACAACAAGAGGCAACGCAACCAAAAGTGTACCGCAAACACCTAAAACAACAGGAAGAACCGCAAGTATGAAGTTGAATTTCCATGAGAACAGGAAATTCTCGTTCTTCAGCGGAACAGTTCTGACATTATTTCTGATTTTGTTGAGATAAAAAACAAAAGTCGCCAGCAGAAGCGTAACAACTGAAAGCTGCGGCAAATCAGCAAAAAGGGCAACCGCCGTCAGCAGAAGCGAGACAATGAAAACTATTGTCCCCAGCATATTCCAGTCAAAATGCTCCTTTTCAAGACATCGCAAAGCCGCCTCTTTCGCGCTTTTGGCAAATATTTTATTTGAAAAAAAGCAAAAAGAGTCTTTTTTATCAAGATAGTTGTCTATCAGACGCTCTTCCGCTTCGTTTTTCATCGAAGGAGTGTCGACATCCTGCCACAGATGCCCGGTCATTTCAGCGCAGGCGAACTTTCTCTCACGCGCCTCCATTCCCATGACATCGGATATAGAAACATCACCTTTCGTATCGTAAATCTCCTGAAGCATCGGGAACACAGCTGGTTTGCAAAGGAAAAGCCCTGTATCGACCGCATCATATGAAGGAAGTTCCTTGCCTATTGTCGTGATTTCACCATCTTCCGTAACTACTTTTGTCGCATCATCCAGATCAAAGACACCTTCGATGTTTCTGTCAACTGAAAGAATGACATCATATTTTTCAAGTTTCGGTTCGGCTTTTTCTAGAAAATCGGCAAAAAAATCGTTGGAAAAAATATGATCCGACATCGAAAGCATGAATGGCGCATCATCCAGACAATCCTTGGAACGAAGCAGCGAAATGCCGTTTTTCTTGTTGTATTCTGTGTTCTCGGCAAAAACAACACCCTGAATATTGTTCTTTTTTATATATTCCCTGATCTGGTCGCCGCGATATCCGACAACGACAACAACCTTTTCAATACCGACAGACTGCATTAAAGTGATAACACGCTCAATCAAAGCCATACCACCGACAGGCATGAGAGGCTTAGGTTCGTTGCGACCTTCACTGTTGAGCCTGCTGCCAAGTCCACTTGCAAGGATAACGCCCTGTTTTATCATGTTCGCCTCTAAGCTTTAGGTTGCATATCTTTAGCGATTTCCGCCTTTTTCGCCACAATGTATTCCTTGTATCCGTCAAGATCGCCTTTATCGTAACAAACCGGAGACAAAAACGTGTATACAAGCATATGGAAAAGAAGACAGTCAAGAACCCAAGGCTCGCCAGTAACAGCCGTAGCTACTCCGCTTGCGACAAGCATGAGAACCGCAATACTCATAAAAAATTTAAATCTTTTGTTGAAGTGACGTCCGTGATGACTTACAAACGGTCTGAATGAAAGATTGTTCCAGCCTATCCATATAAACAGAGGAATAAGGAAATATTTGTAGAAAGGAAGATATTCAGCCGGAAGATACTTGCTGAGGTGCGTTCCGGCTCCGATGAGACTCATCAAATAAAAAGCCGAGACCGGACGCGGAGTGCCGAGGAAGAAACGCGGAAAATCAATATCGTAGACTTCGTTTCTTGCATGCCTTATGCAACCGAAAACAAGCGGAACCATACCCATGCAGTAAGCAACAAGCGCGTTCAGAAAACCGCCATCCGGAACTTTGTAGAAAGCATAGACTACAAAAGCGGGGCATACAGCGTAAGTTACATGGTCCGCGATAAGATCGAGTTCTTTTCCGAAATCATTGCTCATTTTAGTAATTCTAGCAACTATACCGTCGCAAAAATCGAGAACAAAAGCAACCATAACCAAATAGCAAGCCTGCTGAATATTGCCTTCTATTGCCATAACGGCAGAGAGAAAACCAATGGCAACATTACCCAAAGTGACAACATCCTTCAGATGAACGAGTCTCATTTTTCCTCCAAATAAAAAACCGAAACAAAAAAAACGGCATATAATAAGGAAAAATATTCAAAAATCACTTTTTATTAGGGAAAAACTTTTTGAAATTAAGAAAAAAAGAGAAAAAACGGTTGAAGAATATATTGATTGAAAAAACTATTATTCTCCGCCTGTACCGCTAGCACCACCTGCACCGCCGGCAGCATTCGAGTCGTCTTCCTCAGGACATTCCGGTTCTTCAGGAAGTTCAGACGGACAGCAGAGGTAATAGTTTGTGTCATCTGCCGGTTTTTTCATAGTGTTATAAATCATTTCAACAACACTAGCAGCTGCATATCCGGTAATGTAGCAGGAACTTTCCGATTGGCAATAAGTTTCAGCTATGAATCTTTCCCATTCAGTATCACCGGCGTAGCAGTTGACCTGTGACCAATCCTGTCCAGCATAACAACCGTAGAGTATAGTCTCGTTGAAAGCACAAGCATTTTTGATTGCATTAAACTGTACTTTTGCGGCGCAGACAGTTTTACCGTCCGATCCTGTTTCATCCTGGAATCCTCCTTCTGGATAAGGATATACTGAAGACATTTGGATAGTCGTTCCAAAAGTCGGGAAGATGTTTAAATTCATCTTATTTGTCTTGACTTCTGTTCCGTCTGCGAGTTCACCCAAAACTCTTATCTTAACTATGAGCGGACTTGCTATCCAGTCTATATCATTGACATGCTCAAGAAGGTTCTTTGCCTGTGCTTCTTCAAAAATGTGTATTGAACCTGCTGCCACATCTCCACCAGGACCTACAACGATCTGATGTTCTGTGTTTCTTGTTTTCTTATTCCAAAGCTTCTGGTCAAGAGTAAGTTTTCTTCCGTCAGCCTGCGGTCTCGGATCCCACTCGTATTCTATTTCGACTTTGTCTGCATAGAAATAGTTGGCTTCCGCAGTCGCTAACGATGATTCAGAACTACCTCCATCGCTTGCGGGGATATAGTTCTTGACCTGAAAAGCAAGCTGATAATCAAACGTGAATGCAAGGTCGATTATACCGTCAGTGTAGTACTTGTCGCCATTAGCCTTGATTTCACAGTTGTCCGCTGCCGTAACAGGAATAAATTTTTCAAGGATGACTCTGTTACGTCTTTCAACGCACGAAACCATCATCAAAGAAGCTACCATCAGGGTAAGAATGAAAAACTTTCTCATCTTAATTCCTCCAAATCTCTCAATATGTCATTAGAATTCCTGTAAATTATCCCGGGAACCCCCGTTTTTTTCAGGTAAACCATCGAAATTGTGTCCAAATTCCTTTTTTTATCCAACATTATAAATTTGCGCCATTTTTCTTCAGTTTTATATTTCTGCAAATCGTTTTTAACTCCGTGTTTTTGCAGTAATTTTTCAAGTTCCTTAGCCGGAAAGACCTCTTTTGCTCCCGCAATTTCAGCCCATTCCTGCGAAAGAACCATACCGGCGGCAACAGCCAGACCGTGCGATAGAGCATAGTAAAGCTCAATTGCATGACCGAATGTGTGCCCCCAGTTCAAAACAATTCTTTTTTCAAGGGTATCCGTAAAATCAGCACTTACAACATCGTATTTACCGAGTATCGCAAGCTCTATCGCCTCTTCAGAAAGTAAATCCTCAGCATTAAAGACCATTTCTGCAAGACGACCACCTTTAATCAGCGCCAGCTTGATAATCTCGGCTTTTCCCGAAGCGATCTGCTGCTCACTCAGCGTTTTGAAGAAATCTCTCACAATGACAACTTCTTCCGCCGGATAGAAAGTGCCGACAGTGTTTTTAGCAACGAAATTCACCGCCGTTTTTCCACCTATCGCGCTGTCTACAGCCGAAAGCAGCGTTGTCGGAACAAGAACAAGCCTCATTCCGCGCTTGTAAACCGATGCCGTGAAAGCAGCAAAATCGGTTGTAGCACCGCCGCCTACCGCAACCAGCATCGTTTTACGTCCGGTATTGAGATCAATCAGCCACTCAAGGCAACTCTCGACATGGTTCAGGTCCTTCTCCTTTTCGCCGTCGATGTAGAAAACACGACCGTCAGGAAGCAATTCTGCCAGACTTTCAAGCGATCTGTCAATCACAAAACAGCAATCCTGCCCCAAAGATGAGACAAAACCGGAAAAAGATTCCGCAAAGCTGACTTTCGTCGTGTGTGTTACTGAAAAAGTGAGTTCCATATTTCCATAACCTCTGACAAAATTTCACTCAAACCGCGCCCGTCAGTATCGACAACAAAGGATGCCGCCTTTTCGTAAAGCGGGCATCTCAGCCTGAAAAGCCTTTCGTAGCCTTCCAGCCCGAGTCGTCTGCAAAGCGGTCTTTCCTCAAACCTTCCGGCAAGATTCTCAAAAGAACTTCTCAAATAAACAAGTTTGAGAGAACTTTCATAAATCTCTTTCCATGCAGGATGTGCGAAGTGGATTCCGCCTCCGAAAGCAGCAAAATCAAAATCCGACTTCAGAACTTCGCTTATCACCGAAGTTTCAAGCGTTCTGAAATCGTCTTCCGTGCCATCTTCAAGCAATCTGAACGCTTCCGGATTTTGCTTTTCAATCAGAGAATCGGTATCAACCGTTTTGAAACCGCTCTTTGAAGCAATAGCCGCAAGCGAACTTTTTCCACTTCCCGAAAACCCGATCAGACCGAGCCGCCTCATCTCTGTTTCTCCAGATATGCCGCATAAGCCGATTTTACATCACTTAGACTGTCAGAACCGAACTTCTCGCAGAAAGCACTTGCAACAACCAACATCGCCATACTTTCGGCAATTACTCCGGCACGCTCAATGCACCAGAGATCATTCATTCCAGGGAGACACTTCCCTGCTCTGCCGTCAAGCGGCGAAACCGATGCAACTTCAAAAGGCTGAGTAGGAATTGGCTTGAAATAAAGCGTCACAACCAAAGGCTGGCCATTTGAAATACCGCCTTCAATCCCGCCGCATCTGTTTGTCGCCCGCTCGCCGTGCCTTCCCGTGAAAGCATCTGTCGCGTCAAATCCTCTCATCTTGTGAAGTTCCGTGTCACCAAAATAGACCCCTTTCACCGACGGAATTGAAATCAATGCCGCCGCGAGCCGAGAATCCAAGTGATCCGACCACTGGACATTTGAACCCAACCCTGCAGGAATACCTGAAACCACAACTTTCAAAACTCCGCCGTAAGTGCCTCTCACCTTGTCGGCAAGCGCCTTTTCGGCATCGAAGTCGCAGTAAGGAATCCCGCCTATCTCAAGAATTTCGGAAGTTACGGAAACATTCATTTCGTTAAGGAACATCCTGCACAAAGCACCGGCAGCGACTCTCAAAGCCGTTTCCCGCGCACTTGAGCGTTCAGCCCCAATCGAAATGTTGTCGTATCCGAATTTCCTGAACGAGCTGTAATCCGCATGTCCCGGTCTCGGAAACCCTTTATCAATTACTCCGTTTTCAAAGAGCTTGCTTTCTGCTGCATTTTTCAGCATGAAAGCTATCGGAGCGCCTGTAGTCACATTGGCAGCAATCCCTGAAATGACCCGCACATCGTCTTTTTCGATATCGAGTCTTTCGGAACGACCGAGCCCCTGACGGCGTCTCCTTAAATCTTCCTCAAAAAGAACATTGTCAAATCTGACACCCGCCGGAAATCCGCTCAGGACGGCAACAAGCTCCGAACCGTGAGACTCTCCGGCAGAAACGAACTGCATTACTCTTCACTTTGCTGGAGAGGAATCGATGATTTTACCTTATTCATGATTCTAGGAGTAAGGAAAATCAAGAGTTCGCTTCTTTCAACCCTGCTTTCCTGAGACTTGAACAGCCAGCCAAGAACAGGAATGCTTCCCAAAAGCGGAACCTGTCTTTTCGTTTTGGAAGTAAGGTTGGTGTAAACACCGCCGATAACAACTGTATCACCGCTCTTGATCAGAATTTCGGTCTTAGCCTCTTTCTTGATGATCGAAGGCTCACCGAGGTAGTTCGAATTCGACCAGTCGGGTTCACTCTTATTGATTTCAATATTCAAAAGGATTGAACCGTCAGCCGTGATGTGCGGTGTGGTTTTCAAAATAAGGCTGGCATCAACATATTTTGTCGTAACATCGCCGCCTGTACCTCTTGTCGTGATAGGAATACTGGTACCTTGCTGGATCATAGCTTCCTTGTTGTCAAGTGTCGCAACTTTCGGAGAACTTACGATCTTGATTTTACCGTCTGATTCCATGACGTTCAAAGTAAGGTTAAGGTCGTTGATCATACCTACACTGCCGAACGTGAAACCCATAGTTCCTGTCGGGTCAGCAGGACCGGGAACAGCAACATTAGCGCCAACACCAAGGTTGTACGGGAAAATCGCGTTGGTCGGGTGACCATTTGCATCAGTATAAGTATGGTTCGTTCCCCACTGGATACCAAGACCGAGAGCTGCCGTCGAAGTAGCCTCAACGATTCTTGCTTCGATAAGAACCTGAGGTGTCTGTGTATCCAAGTAATCAACCAACTGTTCCGATTTATCAAGGATCTCTTCTACATCCTTTACGATAAGGACATTCGTTCTCTGATCGTAGCTGACCGTACCTCTGTCGGTAAGGAGCTCTTTGATCTGAGGAACAAGTTTGTCAGCCATAGCGTAGTTTACAGGAACAAGTCTTACCTTTACAGGTTCCAGTTTTTTCTGCGCGTTCTTCTTTGCAAGTTCCTCTTCTTTTTCTCTCTGCATCGTTCTGACAGTAGCAACTCTGATGATGTTGCCGAATCTCTCTTTGCCGAGTGATTTACTCTTGAGGATAACGTCAAGCGCTTCATCCCACGGAATATCAACAAGTCTTACCGTGACGGTACCTTTTACGTCGTCGCCGGCGATGATGTTGAGCTTGCTGATATCTGACATAAGACGCAGAATATCAAGAATATCGACTTCTTTGAAATCAAGGTTGATCTTTTTGCCAGTGTATTGAACAGGCTCGTCTTCCATGTTAACAGCCCCGCCTTTCTCAGCTTCGCCGCCCTCTTCCTGAGCAACAGCAGCCTGAGGAAGTCTTACAATCTGAGCTTCGGAATAACCAGCTACACCCTGAACCTTTTCAGCTTCTGAATTGAAAACGAAATCGCTTCCATGAGCCGATTCTTCGATTTTGAGAGCGTGTTTTGCCGATTTCATCTTTGCGATGATCTTAACGTTTTCTTTATCGTTGTAGACAGCAAGTTCTGCAACCGGACCGGTAAGTGAAGTTGCATCAATAACCTGCTCTTTGTCTTTTGCGATGAAAGCGTTTTTAACAGTAATATCTATGGTCTGTCCCGTTACGTTTTTGGTTATTTCAAGTTTTTTGTCGGCTTTAACTTTAAGAATTTCCGGATCTTCGCCGATGAAAGCAAGACCTTTGATTTCGGTTCTGTTCTCAACAGCAGGAACCTCTTCGATTTTTTCAGGTTCAGCTTTTGCAACAGCCGTTTCAGCCGGTTGATTTTTGAAAGCCGCAAACATCTTTTTGCCTTCTGCGCCGAAAGCATAAACTTTAGAGCGGCTGATCGTGAAGTACTGAGGGATTTCACTTTCTATAACAACGCGGTATCCTGCCGGATGGTTCGCGCTTCTAGCACCTTTTACAGACTTCATAGAACCTTTGATGCCGATAAAATCGAAAACAAGCCTGTCCGGACCTTTCAATGTGAAAAAGCGGACTTTTTCAGGCTGCTCGGTGAATGCAAAACTGATATTCCCCGATTTCGAATTCATCGTGACGCGGCTGTTTTTGAGCTCTTTCTCTTCCGCCATCGAAACGAGGCTGTCGAAATCTCCCGTTTTAACAGAAGTCATGCCTGATGCAAGCGACTCAAACAGAACATTTCCTTCGTCAGCATCGATTTTGAGGTGAGCAGCCTTTTTGCCGTTTACAGTTCCCTGCTCAGCAGTTCCTTCAGCAGCTTCTCCGAGACCGATGACTTCAACGCTGTCGGAATTGAGTTTAAAGTAAGTTCCGTCAAAATTTTCGGAAACTACAACATTGTTCCCGTTCTGTTCAACGGATAACGAATCATTCTTGTTCTGCGCAACAGCAAAAACAGTTACGACTGAAAAAACAAAAACAAGAACAAATGATAACCTGAGACTTTTCATTCCAATCTCCGTTCCGTTAGTTATTCAAATTTTCTTTTCCTTTCTCTTCGCCGCCGTTGAATTCTGCAGCGTCATCCGGCTCGTCGGACTCTTTAAGAGGCGACTTTATCGGAAGTTCAAGATAAAGTTTGTTGATTATCTTTCTTCCGAGCGGATCTTTGTATGTCTCGACGATTTCAAGTTTATCCGGCAGAATTCTGCTGATTTTTCCCCAGTTTTTGCCGATAAAACTTCCATGCTTAACTATATAGCTTTTTCCGTCGGGAGCTACTACAACAGCCTTAGGATCGGTTACACCGTATATTATAGCGGAAAGTCTGACATCTGTAACATCGAAATTCTGAAGTTCGCTGACGATCTTCTTCTCTTTGTTGAGACTTGCCATATCTCCGAAATAATTTCTGAAAGGATCTTTTTTACCGACTGGGGAATAGCGGTAATTCGACCTTCTCTGCGCGATATCGGTAATGTCGATCTCTTTTTTCGTCTTGTTTTCATTTGCTTTGGTCTTGCTGACCCTTTCGTACTCGGCTTTATAGTCGTAGGGTTCGATCTGGTATTCGTTAGTGCAGCCTGCAAGAATCGAGACTAAAATCAAACATGACACCAATACAAAAGCGTTGATCTTATTTTGCATTCTGACCTCCACCCATTTCTGCGGACGAAAGGAAGCGGTAAGTCGTCGCCCTGAAAGTTATATCGAGCGCAGTCTTGTTAGGCTGGAAACCGCCGAAAGCTGTTGTGACTTTTCCTTTCTTATCGTCTTTTTTAGCCGAGCCGTCGTTTGAACCGATAACCTTCATTTCAAGGTCGCTGACATTGACGATTCTGGCTAGTTTGTTCACACTGTCGAAGAAACCCAGAACCTCATGAAAACTGCCCTTCACCTTCATGGAAACAGGAACTTCCGCATAGAATTCCTTTTTACGCTCTGCAAGAGGTTCGAAGTAGTAGACTTCAAGACCGAACTTTTCGGCTTCATCAGAAAGCTTTTTAAGCAGAGAAGGGATTTCCTTCTTGTCCGGAAGCATACTGATAGCTACTTTTAAATCTCTGTCGAGAGCTTCAACTTCTTCCATGAACTGCCCTCTGTCACGAACCAGCACTACCATTTTGGAGAATTCCGCCTTCTTTGAGTTAAACTCTCTATAAAGAGATTCCATTGTGTCAACATGCGGCATATAGACTGTAACGTAATAAGCCACGATAATGACAACAATAACCAGAAGCAATCCTCCGTACCTGTATGCCGGCTTTAATTTTCCGATATTTACCAGCAAGGATTTCATATTCACTCCTCCCTATTGATTAGCACTCGGTTGAGCCGCAGCATTTTCCGTCGCCGGCTGCTCTGCGGGTTTTGCCGGCTGCTGAGGCTGTTCCTGCCTTCCAGCGAAATGAACAGTTGTATTCAAACCGTAGGAAAGCACCGTGACACCTTGAACCACTTTGTCTTTCGTAACCTTCTTCAGGTTAATGTTCGAAAAGAAAAGAGAATTTTCAAGCTGTTTCATGAAGTTTGCAACTTCCTGATTTTCAAGTGTTTTTCCTTCCAGATCAAGTTTATTGCCTTTAATTGTGATCTTGTCTGCCCAGATTTTGTTCGACGGAATCTTGAGCGAAAGTTCATCAAGAACGCGGACAGGACCAATATTCTGTTCCTGCAACTTGATTATCATATCCATTTTTTCCTGAAGTTTCGCTTTTTTATCCTTCAGATTCTGGATTTCGCCCATAATTGATTTGAGTTTTGCTATCTCTGCATCGGCTTCGGCGATGCGTTCCCTGCTCTCCTCCTCTTGCTTGGAAAGAAGCGAGCTGTTGGAAACAATGAGAATGATGACGATCACAATCGAGATCAGGCAGACAGCTATGAATCCTTTTGCCTCGGTTATGAGTTTGTCTTCCTTTACGGGTAACAGATTGATCTTTATCATTGTTCGTCCATCCTCCGTAATGCTAATCCGAGACTGAGAGCTGCAACATGGCTGTAATCCTCAACTTCCTCTCTCGAAAGAACCTGACCAGGAACGATTATCTCTTTGAACGGGTTCATTCTTTCGACCGGGATCGTCAGAGTTGACTGCAGAGCCTGCATAAAGGTGAAACTTTTCGTGGTTCCGCCTGTCACAAAGACCTTTGCAACACTGTCTTCCGGATTTGTGTTTGTATAATAATCAAAAACTCTCATAATATCTGAAACCATGTTCTTCGCGACATCGGCAATAATCTCTTCGACCTGATTAGGAAGAATCGAATCACCTGTCGCATGTGTTCCTGACTTAAGGCTCTCAGCCTGCTGGAAGCTGACTTTAAGACGTCTTGTAATTTCTTCCGTGATGAAGTTACCACCCGTAAGAACATCTCTGAAAAACCTTACGTTGCCGTTCGACATAACGACGATATTAGTTTTTGAAGCGCCGATATTGAGAACTGCAACAGTTTTGTCCTTTTCTTCCGGGTAATTAAGCTCGAAAATGTTTGCAAGAGCCGTTGCATCAATCTCTACCGACATAGGCTTTACACCTGCGTCGCTTACGACCTGAATAAAGTCGCCGATAAGATCTTTTCTTGCCGCGATGAGAATAACTCTGTCGCGTCCGTCCTCGACGATATCAGTTTTGATGCCGTCAAAGTAGATCTCCTTGATGTCGTGCGGGATATGCGTTTCGGCTTCAACTCTCAGCGCATTGTAAAATTCCTGCTGAGAAACTTTCGGAACATTGATGACTCTGTTGATGATACCGTGTCCCGCAACAGCGATAGAGCAGAATTTGTCTCTGAATCTCTCCTTCGCGAGCAGCGTTTTTACAGCATCGTTCATCTCGTAAGTGTTCATGATGCTGCCGTCGACCATCGTGTTTACCGGAATCGGAATAAACCCGAACTTTTTAAGCTGATACTTCCCCTTCCCTTTTTTCTGGAGTTGCGCAGCTTTGATCAGATAAGACCCGAGGTCAAGTCCCATCAGTTGCTTGTTATAAAACATATCCGCCTCCTCTGGCTATTCTTCATCATCCGAAAAAACTTTATGTTTTTCATCAAGCGAAAGCCCGAGAGCAAGAAGAATTTTTCTCTTGGTTTCCATGCGGCACTTACCGTTCTTTTCGATTCTGTCAATAGTCAGAACAGATACGCCCGCCTTTCTTGCAAGCTCGGACTTGCTCATAAGAAGTTTTTCTCTCATTTTTTTAAGGTTGTTTTCCGTCATTGCTTACTCCATCGCAATAAAAATAACAAATCCGGAAGCGATGATAGCAAGAAAAATGTAAAAAGCAAGAAATTTTGCAAAAAAATATATCATATTCATATAATTATGTAAAATATTGCTAAAATTCCTCTGCATTTTTAACCATTTTTACGTTCTATTGATATTCCTATTTTAGCCAATTTATCCTCAATAGCTTCATATCCGCGGTCAATTTGGCGCACATTGTATATCCTGCTTCTCCCTTTTGCAGCCGCAGCAGCCATAAGCATCGACATTCCGGCACGTATATCAGGAGAATCAAGACTTGCGCCATGCAGCTGTGATGCACCCGAAACAACTACGCGGTGAGGATCGCAAAGAATTATCTGAGCACCCATCGCAACGAGTCTGTCAACGAAAAAGAGCCTGCTTTCAAACATCTTTTCAAAGAAAAGCACCGTTCCTTCAGCCTGCGTCGCCGCTACAATCCCAATCGACATCAGATCGGATGGGAATGAAGGCCATGTACCGTCGTCGATTTTCGCAATTGCGTTGTTCATCTCTTTAACAACAACCATTCTCTGAGACGGAACAAAAATATCGTCTCCTCTTTTTTCAGTTTTTATTCCGAGTTTTCCGAAAGTGTGGAGCACCATTCTTAAGGTGTTATCGCGCGCGGAATCCCTAATGATAAGTTCGCCGCCTGTCATAGCAGCCAAAGCGATATAACTTCCAGCCTCGATGTAGTCGAAACCGATCGTGTGAGTGCAGCCCGAAAGCGATGAAACGCCGTCAATGCAGAGCGTGCTCGAACCGACACCGCTGATTTTTGCTCCCATTTTGTTAAGGAAATTGCACAAACCCTGAACATGCGGTTCTGTAGCGGCATTCATTATTGTCGTGCGTCCTTCGGCAAGAACAGCGGCCATGACTATATTTTCGGTGCCGGTAACACTCGCTTCGTCAAGGAAAATATCGGCTCCGACAAGCTTTTCCGAATGAATTTCGTAACCTTCGCCTTCGACAGTATAGTTGGCTCCGAGCTGTTTGAAACCGAGGAAGTGGGTATCGAGCCTTCTCCGGCCGATTACGTCGCCGCCAGGAGGAGGAAGAATAACTTCACCGTTTCTCGCAAGAAGCGGACCTGCAAAAAGAACCGAAGTCCTCACCTTTCCGCAGAGATCGCGGTCAAGAGGCTTTCTCTGAAGATTAGCTGCATTTATCTCGATTTTATTTTTGCTGATTTTTGTGACTGAAACACCGAGATCGCTTGCAATTTCAAGCATATTTCTCACATCGAGAATATCGGGGACATTGTCAAGAATGACCGTTCCTTTCGAAAGCAACGCCGCCGCAATAACCGGAAGCGCTTCGTTTTTATTGCCGGAAGTCACGATCTCGCCGCTTACGACCCCGCCGCCCTGTATGTCGAAATATTCCACGAACAGTCTCCAAAAAAGCCGGGGTATATTACACGAAAAAGTCTCTTTTTCCACTTTTTTTGGAGAAATCTGACAAGAAACAAGACAAATCCGATATTTTCTTAATTTCACACCCGACACCAGAAAAAATTTGACCATGACCTAAATGTGGTAAATTATTGAACGGTCGTTTCTACTTTGATCTATTGAGGTGCGATTATGAAAAAAATCTATATGTTTTTTATTTTATGTTCACTTTTCATACTGACAAATTCCGGCTGTTCCCAAAAACATGTATCCGATAACCCAGATGAATCTTTAAACGACAACGACACAGTTGATGATGATATTTCAGACACCGGCACCCCTGATACAGAGAGTGATGAAGATGAAATCTCAGCCTCGGATGACAACTACGACACCGTTGACACCAATGATCCCTGCAAAAAAAATCCGTGCGCACATCTTTCCGGCTCAACCGGTGAATGTTTCTCTGACGGCGACTCATATTACTGCGGATGCAGCACCAACTACACTTGGGAAGACGACCGCTGCAAAGGAGACACCAGGATCGTGGACTGTGAAAATCTTCCCGAAAACGCTCACTGGAGCACCGCTTCAACCGTAGAACAGACCTGGGACTGGCATGGCTGGAGACCGTCAAACGAAGGGAGCTATGGTTACAGTCCCAGATCGGGAGACTGTCTTTTTACATGCGATGAGGGCTACTTCTGGAACAGTTCCAAATGCTTAAACCCGTGCAAACCGGATCCTTGCGCTGAAATCGGGCACTCCTCCGGGCGCTGTTTTTCTGTCGGAGTAGATATGTACACCTGTGAATGCGACGAAAACTATTACTGGTGGGGCAAAAAACGCGGCTGCACGATGCAAAAACCGGGCTTTGGCAACATCTGCACAGGGCAGCACCTATGCTACGCCGATTCCGGCACGATTGACTGCCCTGCATTCGGTGAAAGCTTTTTCGGTCAGGATCCTCAGTATGCCGGCATCGGCGCCTGTTCTCCGATAGATCTGAAAATAGACTACACTGTTCCCGAAGAACCTGTTGTGGTAAGCGCGAACACAAACCTCATGTGGCAGGGCTTAACTTCTGAGGAAGGTTCGCAGGAAGAGGCTCTTGATTACTGCGAAAACCTCGTTTACGCAGGTTACGACGACTGGCGGCTCCCTTCAATTCAGGAACTGATTTCAATTATGACCAGCAACGAATATTTCCTATATCATTACCCCTTTTATTTTCCGAATCTGTTTGAGGGCGCAACTTATGCGTGGTCTTCCACGATCTATCCTTCCGACACAAAAGTTGCGTGGCAGTCAAGTTTAAGAGCCAACTATACAGACGCTCTCGATACAGCATACACATCTCTATTCTGGTGTGTCCGCGGCGAAGGGCTGCCTTCATCAGAATTCGAAACATCTGAAATCAACGGGGAAAAAGTCGTGAGGGACAAAACGACAGGACTGATGTGGCAGAACACTTTCACTATGAAACAGGGATGGGGACTTGCTTTGGCGCACTGCGAAAAACTGAATTACGCCGGTTTCAGCGACTGGAGACTTCCCAACAGAAACGAACTCGCCTCGCTTATCGACTACAGCAGAAAAGAACCTGCGTCAACTCTGCCGTTCATGCTTGAAAACTATTCTGAACCTTTCTCCAAATTCGACTCATTCTTTTCATCCACACTTTCCATCAACGCTATAGGCGGAAACCACTTCGGAACGAACTATGCCTCCGCAGTCGATTTTTCCATCGGGTATATCGGTCATATCATGAAAGAATATTCACACCTCGACAATTATGTCACCTGTGTCCGCTCCGAAATCTGCCCTGAAGGATACTTCCTGCGAGGTCTCGAGTGCCTTGAAAATCCTTGCCGGGAAGAACTTTGCGAAATAGAGAATTCGACAGGCCTCTGCATTCCCGAAACAGAAACTGAACATGAATGCGAGTGTCTTGAAGGCTTTTTCTGGAACGGTTTAAAGTGTATGAACCCGTGCGACGACGATCCTTGCTCAGAAATCGCAAATTCCGATCAAACGACATGCCATGCGCTGAGTTCGGATATCTACTACTGTGACTGTCTCGAAGGATATACATGGAATAACGGAAAATGCGACACTTTTGCAACAGGTGTCATGACTGTCGGCAACATATGCACCGGACAGAAAAAATGCTACGACAATGAAGGAGAGACAAACTGTCCGGCTGAAGGCAGCGATTTTTACGGTCAGGACGCTCAGTATGCCGCCAAAACATGCTCGGAGCAGGATTTTACGGTCAAAACGGTCGCAAACCAGAATATCGTGGTGGACAACAACACTGGGCTCGAGTGGCAGCAGGATATCCATTTAATTGATTTCACATGGAACGAGGCTTGGATTTACTGCGATGAACTTGAATATGCAGGCAAAAACGACTGGCGTCTTCCGGCACCTCATGAGATCATGACGATACACGAATACGAAAAATCCATATCTTCTTCCACAGGCATTTCTTTATCAAGCAACCTCGTATGGACATCTGTAACAGACATGAGAAATCCGGAAAAAGCTTTGACTTTTGATTCAAGAGACGGTTTTCCGATGTATTATGCCCCTAAAAGTAACATTTATGACACCGTATGCGTCCGCGGCAGGAAACTTCCTCTTGCGAAACTGACATCATCAACAATAAACGGAGACACAGTTATCACGGATTCGACAACAGGACATATGTGGCAGCCTCTCATCCAGTCCAATAAAAAAATCTACAGCTGGGCTCAGGCTCTTGCAATTTGCGAAGACTTGACTTATGCGGGTC
Organism: bacterium UBP6_UBA1177; assembly: GCA_002310995.1. Lineage (GTDB taxonomy): Bacteria > UBP6 > UBA1177 > UBA1177 > UBA1177 > UBA1177. The sequence goes on from DBYV01000012.1 coordinate 66,297, forward strand.
ACGATGACTGGAGACTGCCGAACAAGAACGAACTTTCATCGCTCGTCTATTTTGGCGAATACTCCCCTGTTTCGGAATTTTTCAACTTTAGTAACGAATTTATCTCCTCAACAACTGATACGTGGAGTCCGTCCTATGCCGTTAAAATAAATCTTAACGGAGAAATATATTCCGGAAGGAAAGAGTGTTCAGACTGCGCCGCAAACTTAGCCTACAGCGTTATCTGCATAAGAAACTGAAAAAAATTTGACCATTCCTATTTCAAGATGTTAGAGTGCCCCGCGTTTTTTAAGTTGATTCAAGTTTCGGTTTATTTTTTTGATATTCTGGAGGTTATCGTGACTAAGAAAAAAATGATGATTCTCGGCGATGAAGCTATCGCCCAGGCGGCACTTGATGCCGGTATTTCGGGATTTTACGCTTACCCCGGCACTCCTTCGACAGAAATTATGGAGTATGCGCAGGCTTCCAAAGTCGCAGCTGAAAGAAACGTTCACAGAACATGGTCGGCAAACGAAAAGACCGCTGTTGAAGGCGCTCT
>DBYV01000012.1:66970-68157 GCA_002310995.1 bacterium UBP6_UBA1177
TCATCCCAGGACGAGCAGGATTCGAGAATACTTGCAAAATTCGCTCTTCTTCCGATCCTTGAACCGTCGAACCAGCAGGAAGCTTACGACATGGTCTTCCACGGCTACGAACTTTCCGAAAAATACAAAACTCCGGTCCTTATGCGTGTCACGACACGTCTTTCGCACTCCCGTTCCGGCGTTGAACTCAGAGATCCGATCGCTCCGAAAGAACTCAGGCTTCCGGAAGACAAACGCCAGTTCGTCCTTCTTCCGGCACTTGCGAAAAAGAGCTACAGAAGAACTCTCGAAAACCAGAAAAAATTCATGGAAGAGTCCGAAAACTCTCCGTGGAACAAATACATTGACGGTGCAGACAAGTCGCTCGGCATCATCGCATGCGGCCTTGCGTTCAACTACCTCATGGAAAATTTTGACGGTGTCTGCCCCTACCCGGTAGTCAAAGTCTGCCAGTATCCGGCTCCGAAAAAACTCATCGCCCGCCTCGCTTCGGAATGCGAGAAAGTTCTCGTTCTCGAAGAAGGTATGCCGATGGTCGAAGAAGCTCTCCGCGGCCTTCTCGACAAGGATGTCAAAGTTCAGGGAAGAATGTCGGGCGAACTTCCGCGTGACGGCGAGCTCAACCCGAACCTCATCGCAGAAGCTCTTAAACTCAAGGAAGCTGTCGGCAAACCGGTTCCGGCACTTGTTGCAGGAAGACCTCCGAAACTCTGCCCCGGCTGCAGCCACGCTGACTTCTACGCGGCTTATGTCGAAGCAGTCAAGGACAAATACGGCGACGGTCACCTTTTCGGCGATATCGGCTGCTACACACTTGGCGCACTTCCGCCTTTCCAGGCTGTAAACAGCTGCGTTGATATGGGTGCAAGCATCACGATGGCTAAAGGCGCGGCTGACGCGGGAATGTTCCCGGCTTGCGCTGTAATCGGCGACTCGACCTTCACCCACAGCGGCATGACAGGTCTTCTCGACGCAGTCATCGACAAGGCAAACATCGTCGTTTTCATCAGCGACAACTCGACCACCGGCATGACAGGCGGCCAGAAATCGCACGCTGAAGGAAGACTTTACCAGATAGTAAAAGGCTTGGGCGTCGACGAAAACCACATCCGCGTAGTCGTTCCGACCAAGGCTAACCACGAGGAAATGGTCAAAGTCATTACCGAAGAGATCGAATACAACGGCGT